>NZ_PPEL01000002.1 GCF_002899695.1 Rubneribacter badeniensis | reverse complement strand
AGGAGACGCCGCTGTTCCACAAGTCGCAGGTGCTCTACGGCCTGGACAAGGCGAAGGCGGCCATGGCCGCCTTCGCCTTGTCCAGGCCGTAGAGCACCTGCGACTTGTGGAACAGCGGCGTCTCCTGCGAATTCAGGTACTTCGGCTCGCCCGCACCCACCACGCGCCCGCCGAAGGCGATGCAGTCGCCCTGCGGGTCGCGGATGGGGAACATCACGCGGTTGTAGAAGCGGTCGCGCAGCTTGCCGTCGCCCTTGCCGACGAGCGCCACGTTGGCCTGCTGCATCTCCTCGGCGGTGAACCCCGCCGCCGCAAGATGCCGCACGAGGCTGCCGCGCCCCGGAGCGAACCCGAGCTGCCAGGTTTTCGGCACCTCCCCGCCCAGCCCGCGCCCCGCCAGGTAGCTGCGCGCCGCCGACGCGTCGGGGCCGGGGTTGCGCATGAGCTGGGCATGGTAGTACTCGGCCGCCTCGGCGCACACGGCCTTGAGGCGCGCCTTGCGCCCGGCGCCTTCGCCCGGACGCCCGCCCGACTCCGTTATCTCGATGTGGGCGCGCTCGGCAAGCCGCCGCACGGCCTCGGGAAACGAAAGGTCCTCGGTCTTCATGACGAAGGCGAACACGTCTCCCCCCTCGCCGCAGCCGAAGCAGTGCCACAGCTGCAGCGCGGGATCGATCTTGAACGACGGGGTCTTCTCGTTGTGCAAGGGGCAGCAGCACCAGAAGTCGCGCCCGCGCTGCTTCACCGGCGAGCGCTCCCCGATGACCGCCACGAGGTCGTTCGCCTCGCGCACCTTCTGGATGTCCTCTTCGCTGATGCCGCCCGCCATGCGCCGCCGTCTCCTCCGTCCGTCCCGCCCTTCGCGCGTCCGCACGCGCCCGCTGCCGACAGTATAGCGCAAGGCCCGTCGGCAGGGCCGAACGCGGCAAGATCAGCAAATCGCCAACCGTCCGCTTACGGGGCCGTCCCGCCGGCCCTGCACGCGAAGGCGACTGGTATGCTGGCGCGAAACCACGGCGAAGCCCCGAGAGCACGGAGGTCGAACATGGACGACAGCATCACGCGACTTGAAGACATCGGACCCGCGCTGTACGAAAGCGCGCAGCCTCCCCTCGTGACGATCTACTCCCCCACGCACGGCCCCGAAGCCCGCACGACGGACCGTCGGCGCTTTGAAGAGATGGCCGCCCGAGCGCGCGAGCGCCTCGCCCAGCGCTTCGAGCGCCGCGAGCGCGCAGGGGCAGACAGGCTGCTCGAGCGTCTCGCCGAGCGCTTCGACGAGTTGGCCGGCCCGTCTGCGGACGGCGCGCTGGCGGCGTTCGCCTCCAACGAGGGAGCCTTCGTCTGCAACCTGGATCGCCACGTGGAGCCGATCGTCGTCGTAGGCGACGCGTTTCTCGTGCGCCCGCTTCTGAAGGGGCTCGGGTTCGGCTCGCGCTACCTCCTGCTGGGCCTCAGCGCCGACCGTTTCGCGCTCATCCGCGGCAGCTTCGGCTCGCTCGAGCGCGTGAAGCTGCCCGCGGACGTGCCCGGCACGTACAGCGAGGAGTTCCCCGACGTCTACGACGGGCGGCCGGGTGCCCTCGACTACCCGTCCCTCGAGAACCACCTGCCGCCCTACCACGGCCACAAATCGCGCAACGACGTGAGGAGCGAAGAGGCCGAGAAGTTCTTCCGCTCCGTGAACGAAGCCGTGTCCGAACGCCTTGCGAGGGAAACGGAGGTGCCCGTGATCCTCGTGGCCCTGCCCGAGCACCAAACCGCCTTCCGCCGCATCTCCACGATCCCGCACCTGCTCGACGAGGGCATCGAGAAGGACGTCGGCGGCCTGTCCGCGCGCGAGCTTTTAGACGAGGCGAAAGGCGTGATCGAGCGCGAGCGCGAGCGGCGGGCCGACCGCCTGCTCGCCGGGTTCGGCGACGCGGCAGCGCACGGGCGGGGCGTCTGCGACCTTTCGGCCATCGGCCTCTCGCTCGCCGAACGCCGCGTGCGCGCCCTGTTCGTCGCCGAGGACGCGGACGTGCCGGGCGTCTTCGACGCCGAGACCGGCGAGGTGAGCCTGATCGAGCGCGGGCCGCACGAGCGCTTCCAAGGCCCCGAGCTGGCCGACCAGTTCGCCCGCGCCGCGCTGGCCCAAGACGCCGAGGTGTTCGAACTCGACCCGGAGAAGATCCCCGGCGGCTCCGGCATGGCCGCGTTGTATCGGTACTGAAAATACGCAGGTGCCTTTCAGGGAAAACCGAAAGGCACCTCTTTGCTTTTAGAGGTAACAGCTTATGCGAGAATCGTCGATGAAATCCATGAAGCGCAGACATTCCGCGTTGAAACATAACGGTATGTCGCGCGTGGGGCCGTTGCGGTGCTTCGCCACGATGATCTCGGCCAATCCCAGATCGGGGCGATCTTCGCACTCGGCCTCGATCTCGTCCATGCTTCGATCAACAAACATGACAACGTCGGCGGTTTGCTCGATAGCGCCCGATTCCCGCAAATCGGTAAGCAAAGGGCGACTGCCACAATTTCGATTGACGGATGCACGAGACAAACTCGCCGTTACAAGGAGAGGAACGTCGTATTCACGAGCGAAAAGCTTGAGTCCCCGCACGAGCCTATCAACTTCCACAGTGCGGTTCTTGTAGGCAAGATCGTCCTCATCGGGCATGATGAGCTGCAAGGAGTCAATCACAATGAGCGGATTCTTCTTCTCAAGCGTATCCGCCACTGCGTTGCGAATACGCTCCACCGTCATTACCGGAGCATCCTCCACAGAGAAATCCAAATCCGACAGCACGCGCGCCGCTTCGACGATAACACCCCAGTCAGAATCCTGTATCCAGCCAGCACGTAGATGCGACAGGCTCACGCGCGCTTCGGCGCACATTATGCGCTGCATAATTTGATCAGCAGGCATTTCAAGTGATACAAATGCAACGGAAGAACCCTGTTTCGCAGCGTTCATTGCAATGTTGAGGGCTAAAGACGTTTTGCCCACGCCCGGACGCGAAGCCAGAACAACGAGGTCGCCGCCTCGAAAACCGTGGATCAAGCCATCGATGTCCTTGAACCCTGTCGAAACGCCTGAGACTCCGCCACCTTGCTCAATATGCTTGGCCGACGATTCAAATTCGCTCAACAAAGCTTCTTCGATCTTCATTTTCAAACTTTCTAATCACATCTCAAAATACTCGTACCAGCGCGCAATGATCATCTGGCGGTTGAGCACGAGATACTTCTCGATCTTCGAAAGGTCGCGATCGGCAATGCGCGCTTTGTTATGGGCAAGTTCGACGCCGTCTTTCTTGATCCAGAATTTCGACAACACCGACCGATCCGAACCGACCCATACGTGAACATGAACAGGCTCGCTTCCTTCGTCCGAAAAGAAACCGATCGAGAAATTGCGATAGCGCATCACGTTCGGCGACATCATCATGACGCATCGCGCTTCTCGTAGGCATCCTCGAACAGCAAGAGCAGGTTCGCTTGCAGGTAGCGTGAAAGCTCGCTCAACTCAAGTTCGGAGAAGCCCTTGGAACGATGGAACACGCACTGAGGCGCGACACCTTCGGCGAAATCGAAATCCCCGTTTTGGCTTTCGCGCTCGAAGTACACCGGAATCTCGTCAATGCCGCCGCGTCGGCGAATACGGCCATACGTCAACGTGACCCCATCGACCTTCGAATACAAGTACTTCATTGCCAGCTCCTTCCGATCCGGATTAGCTGCCGATCGCATGTCGCCATGATATCATGAACGAACGCATGTTTTGATTTCGTTTTGCGACCTCCACCGCTCCGAAAGCAAGCCCGCCCGAGCTTGCATCCTAATGTTTCACGTGAAACATTAGTACGATGATATCCCATGCGCTACAATGTCCTCGAACGAACCGATGCGCGCCGCCGGACGGCGCGCGCACGAGCAGAGGACTCGCCATGGAGCACGCCCGCATCCCCTACCTTGCGCTCGACCCCGATACCGAGGCCGCCATCTGCGCCGACCGCGCGGCGGGGCGGCGCAACCCGCACGCGTTTCCCGACGAGGACGTGGCGCGCCGCGAGGACAAGGCCCACGACCGCGCCACGCTCACGCGCCCCGCGTTCGCGCGCGACATCGAGAAGATACTGAACGTGCCGGCCTACAACCGCTACGCCGGCAAAACCCAGGTGTTCAGCTTCGTGGAGAACGACGACATCTGCCGCCGAGGGTTGCACGTGCAGCTGGTGAGCCGCGTGGCGCGCGGCATCGGAACGCTTCTAGGGCTGAACTGCGAGCTCATAGAGGCCATCGCGCTCGGCCACGACGTAGGCCACACGCCGTTCGGGCATGCGGGCGAGCGGTTCCTCAGCAAGTGCTACCACGCGCGCACCGGGCGCTACTTCAACCACAACGTGCACTCCGTGCGCGTGCTCGACCAGCTCTACCGCCGCAACATCAGCCTGCAAACGCTCGACGGCGTGCTGTGCCATAACGGCGAGTTCGCCTGCCAGGTGCTGCGCATGGGCGACACGCACGATTTCGCGGCGCTCGACGCGCTGGTGGATGCGTGCAACGCCGACGAGCGCGCCATCAAGCGCCTGCGCCCCTCCACGCTGGAGGGCTGCGTGGTGCGCGTGAGCGACATGATCGCCTACCTCGGCAAGGACCGGCAGGACGCCGTGGACATGGGCGTGCTGCCCTCGCTCGCCCCGTTCGAAACCTCCGTCATGGGGAAGGGGAACGCCCAGATCATCCACAACCTCACCGTGGACATCGTGAACAACAGCTACGGGCGCGACCGCATAGCCCTAAGCGAGGCCATGTTCGCCGACCTCAAGCGCGCCAAGGCGCAGAACTACGAGCTGATCTACGGGCGGGAGGGCCTGTCTCAGGACGCGGGCAACGTGGTGGAGGAGATGTTCGAGCGCCTGTACGAGCGGCTGCTGGCCGACTTGAAGGCCGGCGACGAGAGCTCGCCCGCGGTGCGCCACCACGTGGACTACCTGGCCGCGAAGTCAAGCTCCATCGACCGCGACGAGTACCTGCGCACCGAGCCGAACCAGATCGTGGTGGACTATATCTCCTCGATGACCGACCGCTACTTCACCGCGCTCTACGCGCACCTCTTCCCCGACGACTCCCGCCGCCCCATCGAGCGCGGCTACTGCGCCGACTTGGGGTGACCGCAGGATGCGCGAGGCGAAAACGACCCTTCGCCCCCGTCGGGCCTGAAATCCCTCCCGACGCCGAGCGGCGCGACGGCGAAAGCCCGCAGGCGCCCCCGACGGGAAGGCGCGGCAAAGTCGCGTCCCCGTCCGAAGGCGCGAAACCGACGAGAACGAAGAAAGGACGCCCATGAAGCTTCTGATAGCCTCCGACCTGCACGGCGCGGCACCCGCCGTGCGCGCGCTCGACGCGCGCGTGGAAGCCGAATCGCCCGACCGCATCGTCCTTCTGGGGGATCTGCTCTACCACGGGACGCGCAACGACCTGCCCGAGGGCTACGCGCCCAAAGAAGCGCTCGCCGTCCTCAACGGATGGTCCGCACGCGTGGTGGCCGTGCGCGGCAACTGCGACGCCGAAGTCGACCAGATGGTGCTCGACTTCCCCTGCCTGGCCGACTACGCCCTCGTCGAGGCCGACGGGCACATGCTCTACCTCACGCACGGCCACCTGCCGGGGAAGACCCCCGACGACCCGCCGGCCCTGCCGCCGAAAAGCGCCTTCCTCTCCGGCCACACGCACGTGAAGACGCTTGAAGAGCGCGACGGCGTGCTGTTCGTCAACCCCGGAAGCGCCTCCATCCCCAAAGACGGCTCGGCGAGTTACGCCGTCTACGAGCACGGCCGCTTCGCGCTCAAGGCCCTCGACGGCCGCACGCTCGCCGAAGGCGGCTGGGACGGCAAGCCCGCAAGCGGCCTTTGACGCGCGCCGTCGCCGACGGACCGGCCGCCTACGACAGCCGACCGCGCTCCACAGTGTAGGAGACGTCGGCGATGGCGGCCGTTGAGGCGCGGTGGCTCACGAGCACGACGGTCTTGCCGCCGCGGCCTTCGGAGAGCGCCCGCAAAACGGCCGCCTCGTTCAGGCTGTCGAGATTCGAAGTCGGCTCGTCGAGCAGCACGAACGGCGCGTCATGCAAAAACACGCGCGCGAGGCCGATGCGCTGGCGCTCCCCGCCCGAAAGCGTCTCGCCCAGCTCGCCCACCTCGGTGTCGAGCCCTTTGGGAAGCCGCTCGATCAGACCCGAGAGCGACGCCTTCGCGCAGGCGTCCGCCAGCTCGCCCTCCGTCGCATCGGGCTTCGCGATGAGCAGGTTCTCCCGGACGGTGCCCGCGAACAGGTGCGTCTCCTGGGTCATGTAGCCCTCCGTCCGGCGCAGGCTGGCCGTGTTCACCTGCCGCACGTCGGTGCCCGACACCTCCACCACGCCGCGCGTGGCGTCCCAGAAGCGCATGAGCAGCTTGCACAGAGTCGATTTGCCCGACCCGCTGCGCCCGGCGAGCTGCACGATGCTCCCCGGTTCGATGCGCAGGTTCACGTCGTCGAGCACCGGGCGCCCGTCGTAGGAGAAGTCCACGCCGCTTGCGCCCGCGCCCGTGAACGCCCCCACGTCCACGCCGTCCGACACGTCTTTGGTCTGGGGGCGCTCGTCGAGCAGATCGAGCACGCGCGCGCCCGACGCCAGCGTCTGCTGCAGCGTCGAGCCCAGGTTCGCCACGGCGATGACCGGACCGAACGAGGACATGAGCGCCGAGGCCGCCACGATGGCCGCGCCGGGCGACAGCTGCCCTTTCGCCACGAGCGCGCCGGCCGCGAGCACCATCGTCGCGTCGAGCGCCAAAACGAGCGCGTTCACGCCCGCCATGGCCACCGAGGCGCGGCCCTTGAGGCGCGCCTCGTCGCGCTCCAATTCCCCGGCGCGCAGCGAAAGCTCGCGCGCCCGGTCGTCGGCGCGCCCGAACTGCAGCGTCTCGCGCAGGCCGCGCAGGCTGTCGAGCACGAACGAGTTCATCGCGCCCAAGCCCTCGCGCACCTCGCGCCCGCCGCTTCCCGCCGCCAGCGACGAGAGGAACGGCGCCACCACGCCCACGAGCACGTACGACGTGAGCGCGAGCGCCCCGAGCACCGGCGAGAGCGTCGCGATGAACGCCGCCATGCCGAGCGACACCACGAGCGCGATGACGGCCGGCGAGAGCGTGTGGGCGTAGAACACCTCCAAAAGCTCGATGTCGGAGGTGACGAGGGAGACGAGGTCGCCCTTGTCGCGGCCCTCGAGCTTGGCCGGCGCCAGCCGCCGCAGCGACGCGAACACCTTGTCGCGCACGAGCGCGAGCTGCTTGAAGGCCAGATAGTGGTTGCACAGCTGCTCGCCGTAGCGCAAGGGGCCGCGCACGATGCCGCACGCCG
Source organism: Rubneribacter badeniensis (assembly GCF_002899695.1). Classification (GTDB taxonomy): domain Bacteria; phylum Actinomycetota; class Coriobacteriia; order Coriobacteriales; family Eggerthellaceae; genus Rubneribacter; species Rubneribacter badeniensis. Next base: position 123,851 of record NZ_PPEL01000002.1, on the reverse strand, counting down.
CCACGAGCGCGCACGCCGCGGCGAGCCCGATGCCCTGCGGAAGCCCCGCCGCGTCGGCCAGCGCGTAGGCCGCGAGCACCGTGAGGAAGATGGCGGCCAGAAAGCCGAGCACCCCGAGCGCGGCCGCGAGCACCATCCACGGAAGGAGCGGCTTCACGAGGCCCACGAGCCGCAGCATCACCGACACGTGCGAGCGCCGCGGGCGCTCTGCGGACGCGTCCCGGCCCTGCGCCCCGTCCGGCCGGCCGTCCTGCGCGGCGCGCTCGTCGCACGCCTCCTCGGCCGCGCGCGACGGCTCGTCGGCGTCGACCGCAGCCGCGAAGCGCTCGAGGTCTGCCTGCTGGCCCCACAGCCGCGCGAACGCGCCCTTGCGCGCCAGCAGCTCCTCGCACGAGCCCGACTCGGCCACGCGCCCGTCGGCCATCACGTAGATGCGGTCGGCCTCGGCCACGGCGGCCAGCCGGTGGGTGATCACGATGACGGTCTTCTCGCGCGCGAGCTCGCGGACGACCTCCATGATGGCGCGCTCGCTCTCCGCGTCCACGTTGGACGTGGCCTCGTCGAACACGTACACCGGCGCGTCGTGCAGAAGCGCACGGGCAAGCGCCAGGCGCTGCCGCTGCCCTCCCGAGAGGTTCGACCCCTGCTCGGCGACGGGCATGTCCAAACCGCCCGAAGCGCGCACGAACCCGTCCGCCCGGCAACGCGCGAGCGCCGCCCACAGCTCGTCGTCTCCCGCCTGCGGATCGGCCAGAAGCAGGTTCGACCGCACCGTGCCTTTGAACAGGTAGCTGGCGAACGGCACGACGCACACCGTGCGCGCCACCGAGGCGCGCGACGCCTCCAAAAGGGGCACGCCGCCCAGCTCCACCTGTCCGGTGAAGCCCGCGTTGCGCCCGCACAGCACGCCCGCCAGCGTGGACTTGCCCGAGCCGCTCTCGCCCACGATGCCCGTGAACGATCCCGCCGGCGCCTCGAAGTCCACGTCCGCGAGCACCTGCCGCTCGCCGTCGTAGGAATAGCCCACCCCGCGCAGCGACACGCCCGCGCCCTGCGGGTCGATCGCGCGCGATCCGCGCTCGGGCTCGGGCGCGTCCAGGATGGAAAACATCTTGTCGGCGGCGGCCATGCCGTTCATGGCCGTATGGAAGAACGACCCGAGCGTGCGCAGCGGGATGAAGAACTCCGACGACAGGAACACCACGGCAAAGGCCGCGAACAGGGGGACCTGGCCGTCCGCGAACTGAACGAGCGCCACGATGATGCCCACCGCCGCGCCGCCGAACGCGAACAGGTCCATGACCGTGACCGAGTTCAGCTGCATGCGCAGAAGCCGCATCGTCGCACGGCGAAACGTCTCGGCCTCCTCGTTCATGCGCGCATGGCGCTCCCCGTCGGCCTGGTAGATCTTGAGCGTGGTCAAACCCTGCAGGTTCTCGAGGAACGCGCCGCCCAAGTCGGTGTAGGCGCCCCAGTAGGTGCGCATGACGCGCTTGGCGATCTTCTGCACCGCCACGATGGACAAGGGGATGAGCGGCACGCACGCCAAGAGGGCCGCCGCCGCGGGCAGGCACAAGGGCGCGAGGCACGCGAACAGCGTGAGGGGGGCCAAAACCGCGTAGAACAGCTGCGGGACGTACTGGCCGAAGTAGCTCTCCAGCTGCTCGCAGCCCTCCACGCTCACCTGCACGGCCTCGGCAGTGGGCACCCGCTCGGCGTAGGAGGGCCCGAGGCGCACGAGCTTGTCGTACACCTCCTGGCGCACCGCGCGCTTGGCGGCCTGCGCCGCGGCCAGCCCGCAACGCTGCGCGCCCGCCAAGCACGCCATGCGCACCGCGATGGCGACCGCCGCCGCGCATCCCAGGCCCCAAAGCCACGGGCCCACGTCGAGCACGCCTTCGAACCACGCCTGCACGAACAGGCCGAACAAAATCATGAGCGCCACGTTGGCCGCGAGCGCGACCCACTGCAGCGCCACGTTGGCCACGATGGGCCCGCGCGCGGCGGGCACCATGCGCAGAAGACGCATGCTGAACACGTTTGACTTCCTTTCCGTCATGGCGGCTGCGAAGGCGCGTCCGGTGCCCAACCGAAAGCGCAGACGCCAGGCGCGCCTTCGCAGCCGATCACGCAAGGGCGAAAGCGCCGAAGCGCCGCGCGAGGGCGGGCTTTCGCCTCAAGCACCGCCTGGCGCCCTTGCGACAGACAGGCGGCGCGGTGCCATCCATATGAACGTGAAGAAGGATACGTGATTCGCACCGCTTTGTAAACCGAGGCTAATCCTCTGCACGGCATCGAGGTCGAACGGCGCGTTACCCGGCGCAAAAAACCCACATCGGCACCGGCACGGAATCCCGCCTTTCGCAAGGTGGAAACGAAACGCCGCCAAGGCAGCCGATCACCTCCCCTTCAACCTAGGGCGAGACGATCGACCGCATGTCGGAGAGAAGGGCGCTTTCCTTTCGGCGCGGCGCGCGGGAAAGGGACCGACAAGACAACGCGCCTTTCGAGCCGCGCCGCGAAGACCCCGATCGACGAACGCGATATCGTTCCAGCAACGCCTCCCTCAAAGACGCTAAGCGCGCTCCTTCTCCTTTTTCTCCGGCACGAGGAAGATGAACGCAAGCGAGCTCAAAAGCAGCAAGAACGGATAGAACAAAAGCGGGATGATCTGGAACGCCGACACCGCGTAGCCCAGCTCGGAGGCCGCCGAGATGGCCACGAGCATCTGCGCGCCGTAGGGAATGATGCCCTGGAACACGCACGAGAACGTGTCGAGGATCGAAGCCGTCTTGCGCGGCGTGATGCCGTAGGTCTTCGCCATGTCGGCGGCGATGGGGTTCGCCATCACGATGGCCACCGTGTTGTTCGCCGTGGAGATGTCCATCGCCCCCACGAGCAAGCCCATGCCGAGCTGCCCGCCCTTCCTGCTTTTGAACAGGCTCTTAATGCCGTTCAGAAGCGCGGTGAAGCCGCCGTGCTCGCGGATGAGCGCGCAGATGGCGCTCACGAGCACCGCCACCATCGTCGTCTCGAACATGCCGGCCGCGCCCGAGCCCATATTCGCCAGCAGATCCACCGGCGCCGTGGCCCCGGTGGCCACCATGATGAGCGAGCCCGACGCGATGCCCAGCAGAAGCACGACGAACACGTTCACGCCCACGATGCCGCCCACGAGCACGATGAGATACGGGACAAGCTGGACGAGGTCGTAGTCATGCTGCACGGTGCCGCTGATGTCGGAGCCAAGCGACAGCGCGAGGATGATGGCGAGCGAGACGAACGCCGCCGGCAGCGCGATCTTGAAGTTCTCGCGGAACTTGTCCTTCATCTGGCATCCTTGGCCCTGACAGGCCGCGATGGTGGTGTCGGAGATGAACGACAGGTTGTCGCCGAACATCGCGCCGCCCATGACGGAGGCCACGCACAGGGGCAGGTCGAACCCCGAAGCGGCCGACACGGCCACGGCGATGGGCGTGATGAGCGTGATGGTGCCCACCGACGTGCCCATGGACAGCGACACGAAGCAGCTCACCACGAACAGCACGAGCACGGAGAACTGCGCGGGGATGACGGACAGCATGAGGTAGGCGACGCTCTCGGCGCTGTCGCGGCCCACGGTGCCCACGAACACGCCGGCCACCATGAAGATGAGGATCATCGTGACGATGGTCTTGTCGCCGATGCCCCGCCCCATGATCGCCAGCTTGTCGTCGAAGGGAAGCGCGCGGTTCTGGAGGCACGCCACCAGAAGCGCGAGCAGAAACACCACCACGACCGGCACGGTCGAGAACCCCATGGCGATGCCCAATCCATATTCGAACAGCAGACCCAGCCCCAGGTAGCATGCGAGGAACACTCCGATGGGCAGAAGAGCCTTCACGTTTCCCTTCTCCATTGCGACCCCTTCTCCGAAACGACAATTCGCCTATTGTAACCCACGAGCGCCGCGAAACGTGCGGCAGATTCCGCGGGCACGCGCGAACGCGCGCGGGAAGCGCGAAGCCCGCCGATCGCATGCGCGTAGATGACAAAGCGCAACGGCGCACAGCCGTGCGGTGAGCGCGAAGCCCGTCCCGCGCGCCGCGCGCGATCCCCTCGGCAGCGAAGGGCTCCGTCCCCTTCCGGCCTAGCGCCGGTTGAGCGCGTGGAGCGCGCCCAGCCCGCGCAGCGTGAGGTGCTCGTCGGCTGCGTCGATGCGCGCGGAGAGGGCGCGCATCGTCTGCGCGCCGGCACCGGTGGCCACGACGAGCGTCTTGCAGCCCAGCTCGCGCCACACCATGTCGATGAGGCCGTCGATGCGGGCCACCTCGCCCATCACCACGCCTGCCTGCACCGCCTCGCGCGTGCTCTTTCCGATGACGGACGCGGGCGCACGCAGTTCCACCGCCGCAAGCTGCGCCGCCGCGCCCGCGAGCGCGCGGGCCGCGAGCGCGAGCCCCGGCGCGATGATGCCGCCCACGAACACCCCGTCGGCGTCCACCACCTCGAAGTTCGTCGTCGTGCCAAGATCCACCACGATGAACGGCGGCTCGTAGGCGGCCTTCGCGGCGGCGAGGTCGGCCACGCGGTCGGCCCCGAGCTCCCCCGGATCGTTGTAGCGCATGCGCACGCCCGTCTTGAGCCCCGGCCCCACCACGAGCGGCCGTCTGCCGCAGAGCGCGTTCGCGGCAGACACCCACGCGTCGGTCAGGCCAGGCACCACCGAGGCCACGATGGCGTCGCCCACTTCAGGCGCGCCGTCCGTCGCGGCCAGAAACGACAGCGCCGCCACGCGCGCCTCGTCGGCCGTCATGCGCTCGGGGGTCGTGAGCGACCACGTGGCGAAAAGCGCGCCGTCCTCGACGATCCCCAGGCTCGTCGTCGTGTTCCCCACGTCGACCGCCAGCACCGCCTGCGCCGCGCCCTTCTCAAGCGAACCTCGCCTCGCCATGCTCCCCGCCTTCCCCCTCGCGCGGCGAACCTGCGCGTCCAGACCCACAATCGCGAGGAATTAACGATGTCTTCGACCTTTTCGCTCGATTATACTGTACCCGTCCCGTTGGTAACCCGACTTCCCGATGCGAGGGGAAGCGGATATACGCAAAGGAGAAGGACATGGACTCTGTCAAAGGGCAGCTGACGCTGCGCGGCATCCTCATAGGCTGCGTCGGCTGCGCCATCATCACCGCCGCGTCGGTGTACACCGCCCTCAAGATGGGGGCGCTCCCCTGGCCCATCGTGTTCGCGGCCATCATCTCGCTGTTCTTCCTCAAGGCGCTCGGCCACGGCAAGGCGAGCCTCAACGAGGCGAACGTCACGCACACCGTCATGAGCGCGGGCGCCATGGTGGCCGGAGGGCTCGCCTTCACCATCCCCGGTGCCTGGATGCTCGGGCACGCCGACGAGGCCGGCTGGCTGGAGATGCTGCTCGTGGCGCTGTCGGGCGTCGTCCTCGGCCTTGTGTGCACCGCGCTTCTGCGCCGCCACTTCATCGAGGACGCCGACTTGGAGTATCCCATCGGCGAGGCCGCCGCGCAGACGCTCATCGCGGGCGATGCGGGCGGCAGCACGGGCGCGAAGCTGTTCGGCGCAATGGGCCTCGCGGGCGTCTACACGGCGCTGCGCGACGGGGCGGGCGTCGTCCCCGCGATGTTCTTCGGCAACGTCGCCATTCCGGGCGTCTCGTTCGGCATCTACAACTCCCCCATGCTCCTGGCCGTCGGATTCCTCGTAGGAACCGGTGCCGTGGCCGTGTGGTTCGCCGGCGCGCTGCTCGCGAACTTCGGCATCGTCGCGGGCGGCTCGTCAGCCGGACTTTGGGACGTCGCGAGCGCGCAAGGCATCGCCTCGAGCCTCGGCATGGGCGTCATGATGGGCGCCGGCGTGGGTGTAATCTGCAAGAACATCCTGCCCAAGGCCGCGCGGACGCTGAGGGGCGCCCGGACGGCCCGCAGAGGCGGCGCGAGCGCGAACGCCGACGCGGATGCGGGCGCGCCCAAACGCCGTCTGCGCGTCTCGGCCAGCCTCGCAGCCTGCGCCGTGGCCGCCGTGGCGCTCGTTGCGTGCTTCGGCCTGAGCCTCGGGCCGGTGCCCTCCGTCATCGTGGTGTTGCTCGCGTTCGTCGCAACGGCCATGAGCGCGCAGAGCGTGGGCCAGACGGGCATCGACCCCATGGAGATCTTCGGCCTCATCGTGCTTTTGGCCGTGGCCGCGGTGTCCGACGTGCCGCAGGTGCAGCTGTTCTTCGTGGCCGGCATCGTGGCCGTAGCGTGCGGGCTGGCCGGCGACGTGATGAACGACTTCCACGCGGGACACGTGTTGGGCACTTCGCCGAAGGCCCAGTGGATCGGCCAGGCCATCGGCGCCGTCGTGGGCGCGCTCGTGTCCGTGGCCGTCATGGCCGTGCTCGTGGGCGCCTATGGCCCCGAGGCGTTCGGACCGCAGGCGTCGTTCGTGTCCGCGCAGGCCTCCGTCGTGGCTACGATGGTGTCCGGCATCCCGTCGGTGCCCGCGTTCGCCCTGGGGCTGGCGGCGGGCTTCGCGCTCTACCTGGCGGGCTTTCCCGCCATGATGCTGGGGCTCGGCATCTACCTGCCCTTCTACATGTCGCTCACCGCGTTCTTGGGAGCATTGGCGAAAGTGGTCTACGACGCCGTGTGCAAGCGCCGCCGCGCCAAGCTCGCTTCCGAAGAGCGTGCCGCGCGCGAGAAGGCGCAGGCCGAGACCGGCCTCGTCGTGTCGAGCGGCCTTCTCGGCGGCGAGTCCGTCGTCGGCGTCCTCGTGGCGCTCGCCGCCGTCGCAACAGGTTTGGGAGCGTAGGCAGAAGTAATAAGGGCCATGGGCTCAAAATCTCTTCATCGAAAAAGCGGTGGGGAGGGGGCGCCTTCCTCACCGGTCGTTTGCATTTGGCAAAATGAGTGAAAAACCAGGCCTCAGCAGCTGACGCACTATTTCGTCAGACTCCCGCACAAGCCGAACATATTCAAAAAGCTTGTTCAAAAGATCCAAGAATGACCTCATATCATCCTTGGTAAACGAGCAATGCGTGAATTCGTATGAATTGAACTTGATCCATGCATTCTTGACCACTTCGTATCCAGCAATGACAACATGCTGCACTTCGATCGGACATGGAACAGTTACGACTTCCCCATCGATGCCCGAAAGAGACACTGTTTCATTCCCCTCATCGAACGGCTGCAATCCCTTCGCCCAATGAAGCTTGAAATCCTTCGGAACACAAGCACAAAGTTTGTCATAGTCGAAACCGATGACATTGCTTGGTCGATAGCTGCTTTTCTCGAGCATTGCCAAACGCCGTCCTATATCTGAAAGGCTTCTGAATACAGCAGAGTCATTCGCAATCGGAATACGCGGGCGCATATCAGCGCGATTGACCGTGTAAAGCGCACCTTCAAATTCATCAAGATAAACCTGCGAACACAGGATGGCATACGTATAAAACACGATAGCCGTCGATGCCTCGCCCTGGCCGACGCCCAGCAAAGAGGACACCGCCGCGCAAAGCCGTTCGTTAACATTGCTCTCCAGCTTGCCGTCTCCGCGCTTTCCCACAGGATATTGGTTCAAATAAAGAAACGAATTTCCGCGCCTGCATAAATCATTGTCCGGACGATGCCAGCAAAATGAGGCAAACTGCCTCAACTCGCCCTTTTGATCCTTGGGAGAATGCGAGAGCGCAAACCCCAGCGTCTCGCTTCCAGAATACGCCTTCATGAGTTCAGGGCGCCGACGCGTTCCTCCTCCACCGACATGGGAGAACCTCTTAAGCAGATCCTCCCACAAAAAAGCCTTTATCGTGACGAACGGCCTGAAAGCATACTCGAATGTATTCTGATTGAATACAGCATCGAATTTACCTTGCTTCAAAAGCGGAGCCAAAGCTTCGGCGAACTCGCGAATCTCATCCTCTCGAGGAAACTTGTCTTGACGACCTAACCATTTCTTAGCCGCAGGCATGCCTTCGCTCAAAATCTCCCTGCAACGACGTTTTAGCATGGATTTTTTCGCATGCGTGAATAAGCTCGAGGGAGCCAATTTGATCCCCGAACAATAAGATTTAAAAATACCTTCTTGACCGGCATCTCCGCTTACTGGCCAATATCGTGCATAAGCCTCTTGATCGAATGGCAACAGTGGAACGAAGGAGCAATCTGAAAGATTTACCGGATATTCGACAAACGAACCCAACAAATCGCATGCATCCTTTTCGAAGTATTCGATTTTTTCGTCTCTGCTCTTTCCAGACAAATCGAGATAACGATACGTATGTATCTTTGACGCTTCATCGCATTTCCGAACGGCTATCATCACCGCCCTTCCCTGTTGCGTGTTGAACACACTATCCGAACGGATTCCAGCCCTCGCATCCGCATCAACCGAAAGCACCCAGAGCAAATCGAAATGCTCAACGATGTATTTTCTCGCATAGCGATAAGAATCGTTTTCGAGGAAGGAGTTGGGAACCACATACGCAAGCATCGAAGGTCCCGAATTCGATTCCAACTTGAAACACGCCCATCTTAGAAACTGAACAAAGGGATTGCTAATCTGTTTTTGAATATTTTGCCGCCCATGACGAGCCTTTTTTGGAGGCCGAAAGTCTTCAAGAAGCTCGTCCATGAAAGAAAAACCCTCCTGCCGTCCCTTTCGAAACGAATCCGAAGACGGAGGGTTTCCGACTACGAGGGTGATTGGCCTGGAAGAAACCTCATTCACATGCGACAATTCGACACCCTCTACGGTACAGGCTTCCTCAACAGTATTAAATGCCCGATCAATCAGCGTATTAGCCAACAAAATAACCCAATACGGAGATGCCCTCCCGGAATCCCCGTCAAGCATCGCCATCCTATAAGTCGCAAGCATATAAGGGGCAGGCAGCACTTCGATGCCGCAAAGCAGATACCTCCCATGCCCATCATCGCATTCGCGAAGCTGCTCCAAAAACGAACCCGTCCCACAACAAGGATCGATCGGAGTGTTTCCATCATCGAATATGCTTGCGCCGTCGAACTCATCGTCGGCAATTTCATTCGCCAAACGAACGACGCACGAAGCCAACTCGCGAGGCGTGTAGAAGGCACCGTAGTCGAAGCGGGAGTCCGGATCAAACTTCGACAGAAAATGCTCGAAAAGCCCATGATAATCAGGCTGCCTCTTTTGCTCGTCTGTCATATGGACATAAGAAAGGAACCGGATGCACTCATCAGCCCAGGTCATGATAAAATTCTTATCTCCATAAGCTCCGATGCGGTTCATAACCATGAGAAACGGCGACAACGGACGGCACTCGCCTCTTTTGAAAACTAGGAAATTTCTAATCTTTGCATGCTTGTCGTTTGCAGAATCTCTCTCCGAACACACCATCCTATGGGCATACAAGAGGGTGAACATGACCGTCTGCGCCACAAAATCGGCGAAAACTTTCGCCGTTCTCATTCTGAGATCGCCATGCTCGTATACAAATGATTTCAAATCATCCAGCAAGATGATTGCGTCCCGCTCTGCATCGTCTACGGCTTCGTCAAGCGGAACGGAAGCAAATTGAGTTACGATATCTGCAAAGTATCTTGTGCGCAATGCAACCTGCTCCACAAGCGACTCCTCATCGCAGTAACGAGGAACCGGCTCCGAAAAAAACCTGCGCATAACAAATTCGAATTTCGGATTTACCTCAAGATCAGACCAGTTGGAAAACTTCAGAAGCCCCTTATCCACAACGGAAACACATTGCGGTTCGCAACCTTGTTCGAATGCGTAGACAAAGTCGATGCCGTCAGTAATAGCAAGTCGATGACCCAGCGAGAGATACCTGTCAAACTGCCCTTTATATGAAGTCATATCAAAAGGTTCGAGTGAAAGTCCTTTCGCTTCAATATAACCATAAACGCCAAACGTTTCCCTGTCATGGACGCGCCAATCGGGTCTACCCATGCGCGCCTGGTTACGCGGCTCGAACACTACGCAGGTATCCCTTTCTCCTGCGAGCTCGTCGGCAAGCTTTTTGAAAAAACTGTCAAGACACGGATGAAAGGAGAGCTCTGCCGTGTGCTCTCCGTCCATGTTGGCGTCGTTCCATTCCGACTGAAGCTGCTTAAGATAGCCTCTTACTATCTTTTCGAACGACGCCATCTCCCAACCCTTTCTCGTAACAATCGATGATACTTGCCCCTATGAACTCGGCAAGACGCGGAGGCACTGCATTACCTATCTGCCTGGCTATCGCAACCTTCGATCCCGTGAAAGAGAAATCAATCGGAAACGTCTGCAACAACGCTCCTTCTTGAAGGGTAATGCTTCGGGGCTGTTCCGGATGACCGAACTGGCCCCTTGTGAAGCTGTCAAATCGGGCCGTTATGGTCGGAGCAACGTCATCCCAGGCCATTCGACCATAGACGTTTCTATGACCTATTACGGAACTTGATATCTTGTGACAATCGGCTAGAAGATCTTGCGGCAGGCAATCTCTACCCTGACCTTCTTTCAAGGCGTTTATTCTCGCAAGGTTTTTTTCCGACAAACGATCCCTACGGTGCAGAGGATGATCTGGATGGGGGGAGCCATCGAGAGGAGGCTCCGGCAAAAAGGAGATCGCATCTCGGACGGTACGCCGCACACATTTAGGCTCAGGGAACCGATAGGACGATCCCATGTCGTCCCTCTCGCCCACCAGAAACATACGATTCCGACGCTGCGGGACACCGTAGTTTTCCGCATTGAGAATCTTCTTATGAACCCTGTATCCTATCGCCTCCAGATGCCTCACCAAGCGTTGAAGGACGGCAGAACCGCGTTTTCCCTGGATACCAGCAACATTCTCCATAAGGAAGTACATAGGGCGTACTTCTTCGATCAGCCTTCCGTATTGAAGGACCAAACCGTTTCTTTCATCAACATCTTTCCCTATACGTTGAACCGAGAAACCTTGGCAAGGGGGACCCCCTGCAAGAAGAAAGAGTTCCCCTGGTTTCATCTTGAGCCTTTTAAGCAAATTTCCATCAAGCATGTTCTCGATGCCGGCACGCACAATTTCATGCTTGAAATATTTCCCGTTATCCTTCATGGTTTCAATGCACGTTTCGTCGATGTCGAAGCTCAGAAGGAGATCGAAACCGGACCTGCTCAACCCAAGGGACAGCCCTCCGGCCCCGCAAAACCCATCCACGCACGTATATTCCATTTACGAGCGCCTCCTTGCGTTTTTTAAGCCAGCAATAACGCTTGAGTAAGAATTGCTAACAGGAGCTTCCACGCATTGTGTGCCGGAAACGAGTTGCTCAAGGGTTGGCTCCACCGAAAGCAGTTCCACGATCACGCTTGCAGCTATCCCGCAGGATAAGAGCGGCGGAACCGCTTCCCCTATCTGCCGATACACGTCATCCGACCGACCTTCGAATAGAAATCCATCTGGAAAACTTTGCAGACGAGCAGCTTCGCGCGCCGTAAGCCCCCTATTTTGCTCAGGATGGCTATAGCGCCCGCTCGCTGGATTGCGCGCATAATGCGTAATCGTAATCGAGGGCTTATCCCAACTAAGCCTTCCATACACATCGGAAAAGCCCTTTACGCGGGCCAGGCATTCCGGACCAACCCCCTCCGGCAAGCTTCCTCCATCATGGGGAACTTGACGTATCACGTCAATCGTACTGCTCTTATGCGCGACCGCCTTATGCATCTTGTCCTCGGGATCCGCTTCGCCCGCTTCAAGGGGCCTGAGCGCCGCAATCGCCTGACGGACTGTTCGATACTCCGTCGGCGTGTATACCTCATCCGGCAGAAGGAACTCCTTTTTCATGCCCACAACCAAAGATCGAAACCTTTCCTGAGGCACACCGAAAGCCGCTGCATTGTATATCGCCTGTTTGACCGTATAGCCCGACTCCAAAAACACTTCGCGCGCAGATTCGAAATAGCGCCAATGACGCTTGGAAAGAAATTCGGGAACGTTCTCCATTACAAACACATCCGGCTTTGCGGCGGCAACAATATTCGAAAAGGCAATGGCAAGATTGTTCCTCAGATCGTCACCCAAACCCCAATCCTTCTTTCGATGCGATGAGAATCCTTGACAGGGAGCACAGCCTATCAAGATAAGGGGACGCGAAGCGTCGTAGCCTTTCGCTTCGAAAAAGCGCTGAATACTTTCAGCGCTTTTGGATATATCCAAAACATCTTCACAGGTCACAGGAGTGCCGAAGTTCGTCGCATAAGTATTCGCCGAAACTTGATCTATGTCGCATCCAGCCAAAAAGCGAAACAAAGGGACAACCTTGTTAAGCGCCGCAAAGCCAAGCGAAGTGCCGCCAGCACCGCTGAAAAAATCCAGTATCTGAATGGGATTTGAAGCCGACGAAGCCGGTTTGAGCGGCGCAAAGAGGGCCAAGGACTCCATGCTCGCCTCAAAGAGGGCACGCTTCATCGTCCTGAAGTCTTCGCTCTCGACACTTCCGATGGCAACTTGCCGCAGAAGGGAAAACCGCTCTCCGTTCGCCTTTCTTTCCATATCAAATATCACCACCCATTCGTTTCGATTTTGCCCATACGTTCTCTTCAAGGACCCACGAAACGTATTTACGCAATCGGGATACCGGAAACACCTGCAGCCGCATCAAGAGGTGTTGATTGACCTCATAGACGTTTGCCCACTGCAGCCTAGTTGAACTTGAAGATGCGCCGCGCCATCCGATAGCCGGAGATGCCGATCTTGCGGCCCAACTCGGTGGGCAGGTTCGTGCCCATGTTGAGCACGCTGCGGCGGATGCGCCGGTACACGTCCGGGTTGTTCGCCTTCAGATAGCTCCAGATGGCCTCGCGCTCGTCCTCGGCCTCGTCGGTGTCGATCATGCGCAGGAAAATGGAGCAGATGCACATCATCATGGACAGGTAGTTCTCCATGTAGCGCTCCAGGCGCTTCTCGGGCACGCCGTCGGGCAGCCTCACGGCGTCGATCATGAGGCGCGTCACGCGCAGCTGCTGGTCGATGCGGCCCATCATGACGCTCTCGTTGACGCTCTGGTCCTCGCGGCCGATGTAGTAGCGGTACATGTCCACGTCGCGGTAGTAGATGGTCTTCACATGCGGCAGCGGCACGTACACGAACAGGTTGTCCACGTAGAACGTGTGCTTCGGCAGCGTAAGGCCAATCTCGCGCAGAAGCTCGGTGCGGTAGATGACCGAGTGCATGAGCAAATACTGGCTCTGCCCGAAATGCCCCGCCTCGTCCCAGCCGAACTCGCGGCCCTCGGGAAACACGTTGCGGTAATGCATGACCGTGCGCGTGCCCTCATGAACCTTCTCGTACACGTAATTGCCGATCACGAGGTCGGTGGCTTCCTCAAGCTCGTTCTGACGGCGCAGGTAGGCCATGATCTCGCGCATGGCCGCCTCGTCGAGCCAGTCATCGGAATCGACCACCTTGAAGTACCGGCCGGTCGCGTGCGCAAGGCCCGTGTTCACCGCCTCGCCGTGGCCGCCGTTCTCCTGATGCACCGCCCGGATGATGTCGGGATGCTTTGCGGCCCAGGCGTCGGCCTTCGCGGGCGTGTCGTCTTTCGCGGAGCCGTCGTCCACGACGATGATCTCGACGTCGCCCTCGCCGCCGTCGCATTTCAGGATGGACTCGATGCACGCGTCCATGTACTCGGCGGAGTTGTAGCAGGGAACGGCGAAGGTGACGGTCTTCATCGCCGCCCCTCCAAACCGGGCACGAGCTCGTCGGCCAGCGCGAGCGCACGGCCGATGATGACGTCCATGTTGTAGTAGCGGTATTCTGCCAAGCGGCCGAGCGGATGGAAGTTCGCAAGCGGCGCGGTGAGCGCGCGGTAGCGCTCGTAGTGCGCCCGGTTCTCGTCGGAGAGGATGGCGTAGTAGGGAATCTGCCTCAGCGGATCCTCGTAGGGGCGGCTGTACTCCTTCATGATGGTGGTCTTGGGATGCGCCTGACCGGTGAGGTGCTTGAACTCGGTGATGCGCGTGTAGTCCTCGGTCACCGTGAAGTTCACCGTGCCGCAGGGCAGCACGTGCTCGACGTCGTGCGTCTCCCAGGCGAACTCGAGGCTGCGGTACGGAAGGCGGCCGAAGCGCGAAAGGAACAGCTCGTCGAGCGGGCCGGTGTAGACGATCGGCCCCTGGAAGGGCGCGCCCTTGATGAGGATCGCCGAGAGCGGCGCGTCCTCCGCGCCGCTTGCGAACTCGAGGTCGAACACGCTTTCGGCCTCGGTGTTCAGGCACACGAGGATGCCCTCGCTCTCGAGCATGCGCTCGAACAGCGGCGTGTAGCCCTCGGCCGGCATGCCCTGGTAGGCGTCTTGGAAGTAGCGGTTGTCGCGCGAGACGAACACGGGCACGCGCGCCGTCACCGAAGGGTCGACCTCTTCGGGGGTGAGGCCCCACTGCTTCTGCGTGTAGTAGAGGAACACGTTTCTGTACACGAAATCGGCGATCTCGGAGAGCTCAGGATCGTCCTGCTCGCGCAGCTCGGTGATGGTGACCTTGCGCTCGTCGCCGAACGCGTCGATGAGCTTCTGCGTGAGGTGCGCGGCGCGCTCCTCGCCGAAGGCTATCTCCATCGAGTTCTTGTTGAACGGCACGGGAAGGTAGGTGCCGTACCAGTCGGCCAGCACCTCGTGCTCGTAGTCGCGCCACTCGGTGAAGCGGCGCACGTAGTCGAAGGCGCGCTTGTCGTTCGTGTGGAAGATGTGCGGCCCGTAGCGGTGCACGAGCACGCCGGCCTCGTCGAGCTCGTCGTACATGTTGCCGCCGATATGGGAGCGCTTCTCGATGACGAGCACGCGCGCGCCTCCGCGCTCGGCCAGCTCGCGCGCGGCCACGGCGCCGGCGAACCCGCTGCCCACCACCACCGCGTCGAAGTCGCTGCGGTCGAGATCTTTGAAATCGCAGTAACGCACACCCATGGCGCACCCTTCCGTTCGTCGAAAGCGCGCGGACGCACCCGCGCCGCGCATCCTCAAGGGGGCGTTCGGCCCCTCCGATAAACCGGAGGCTATTTTACCGAAAAGCCGGGAAGGTGCGTGGATTATCATACGAAGGAGACAAATCCGGCGAGGAGCGCGCCGAGCGCGGCACGCTCCGACGAAAGGACGGTGCCATGAGTTCATTCCTCGAATCGATGCTGGCCCGCGCCAAGGCAAACAAGCGGACCATCGTGCTGCCCGAAGGCGACGACGAGCGCACGCTCGCCGCAGCCGAGCGCATCCTGGCCGACGGCGTGGCCGACCTTGTCATCTTAGGCGACGCGGAGGCCATCGCGAACAGCGGACACGCGCTCGACGGCGCGAAGATCATCGACCCGCGCGCCTCCGAGCTGCGCGACGAGTTGGCGAGCGAGCTCTTCGAGCTGCGCCGCCACAAGGGCCTCACGGAAGAGGGCGCGCTCGACCTCATGGACGACGTGCTGTACTTCGGCGTGATGATGGTGAAGACCGGCCGCGCCGACGGCATGGTGGCCGGCGCGTGCCATGCCACGGGCGACGTGCTGCGCCCCTGTCTGCAGATCCTCAAGACCGCGCCCGGCGTGAAGCTCGTCAGCTCGTTCTTCGTGATGGTGGTGCCCGATTGCGACCTGGGCCAGAACGGCACGTTCCTCTTCAGCGACTGCGGGCTCGAAGTGCAGCCCGACGCCGAGAAGCTCGCGCACATCGCCGTGAACTCGGCGCGGTCATGGGAGGCGCTCATGGGCACCGAGCCCACCGTGGCGCTGCTGTCGCACTCCACCTACGGCTCGGCGAGAAACGACGACGCGACGAAAGTGGTTGAGGCGGCGGCGCTGGCGCGCGAGCTGGCACCTGAGCTGGCACTTGACGGCGAGCTGCAGCTCGATGCCGCCATCGTGCCCTCCGTGGGAGCGTCGAAGGCGCCCGAGTCCCCCGTGGCGGGTCGCGCGAACGTGCTCGTGTTCCCCGACCTCGACGCGGGCAACATCGGCTACAAGCTGGTGCAGCGGCTTGCGAAGGCCGAGGCGTACGGCCCCATCACGCAGGGCATCGCAGCCCCGGTGAACGACCTCTCGCGCGGCTGCACCGCAGATGACATCGTGGGCGTCATCGCCATCACCTGCGTGCAGGCCCAGAAGGCCGCCGAGTAGGAGCGGGAGGGCCGCCGGAAGGCGGCCCTCCCATGTGAAACGGAGCATCGCGTCTTAGACCGCCGCGTCCCGACGGCCTTTTCCGCGCGAAAAAGAGGCCCGCCGATGCAGCGGCGTCCAGCGACTGCTTCGCGAAGCGACGGCATGCGACAGCATCCCCGTCCTTTTGCCGCGCGCGAACCATGCGGCGGCGGCTCGAACTCCCCGAAAGCGCGGAGGGCCCCGCAGGGCCCTCCGGAAGCGAACTCCCGGCGCATGCGCCGGGGCAGCCGACTCTCATCGCAGGCAGCCGCCGCACCTGGGCAGCCGGCGTCCCTTACGCCAGCACCGACCCCTCGCCGAGCACGCCGCCCGCCACGCCCACCTTCTCATGGACGATCTCGTAGGTGTCGCGGGCGATCATGTACTCCTCGTTCGTGGGGATGATGATGATCTTCACCGGCGAGCTATCGGTTGAGATCTCGCGCTCGAAGCCGCGCTGGCGGTTCTTCTCCTCGTCGAGGATGATGCCGAGCGGCTGCAGCCCCGCGAAGATCATGCGGCGCATCTTCTCGCAGTTCTCGCCGACGCCGGCCGTGAGCACGATGGCGTCCACGCCGCCCATCACGGCGATATAGGAGCCGATGTGCTTCTTCACCGAGTTCGAGTACATGTCGTAGGCCAGCTGCGCGCGCTCGTCGCCGCGTTCGGAGGCGTCGCGGACGCTGCGCAGGTCGTTCGAGATGCCGGATATGCCCAAAAGCCCCGACTTCTTGTTCATGAGGTCGTTCACCTCGGAGGGCGTGAGGTTTTCATGCTCCATGACGAACGGCACGATGGCCGGGTCGATGGCGCCGCAGCGCGTGCCCATCATGAGGCCGTCGAGCGGCGTGAGGCCCATCGAGGTGTCCACCGCCACGCCGTGGTCGATGGCCGACATAGAGCAGCCGTTGCCGAGGTGGCAGGTGATGAGCTTGAGGTCCTCAAGCGGCTCGTCGAGCACGGCGGCCGCGCGTTCGGAGATGTAGCGGTGAGAGGTGCCGTGCGCGCCGTACTTGCGGATGGCGTACTTCTCGTACAGCTCGTAGGGCAAGGGGTACATGTAGGCTTTCGGCGGCAGCGTCTGGAAAAACGACGTGTCGAACACGGCCACCATGGGTACGTCCGGCATGTGCTTGAGGCAGGCGTGGATGCCCATGAGCGCCGCCTTGTTGTGCAGGGGCGCAAGCTCGGCCAGCTCGTCGATCTTGGCGATCACGTCGTCGTCGATGAGCACGGAGCGGTCGAAGTACTTGCCGCCCTGCACGATGCGGTGCCCCACGGCGTCGATCTCGGCAAGCGAGTCGATGGCCTTCGCGGGACCGCTCGTGAGCGACTCCAGAACAAGCGCCATCGCATCGTCGTGGTCGGCCATCTTCGCATCGATGACCTGCTCGTTCTCATCAAGGCCGTGCTTGTGGAACGCCTCGGCCGACCCCACGCGCTCGCATATGCCCTTGGCAAGGAGTTCGTGGCGCTCGACATTGACCAACTGGTACTTCAAGGAAGATGATCCCGC
This sequence comes from Rubneribacter badeniensis, assembly GCF_002899695.1. Taxonomy (GTDB): domain Bacteria; phylum Actinomycetota; class Coriobacteriia; order Coriobacteriales; family Eggerthellaceae; genus Rubneribacter; species Rubneribacter badeniensis. The sequence continues at coordinate 106,206 of NZ_PPEL01000002.1, read as the reverse complement.
ATTGATGACTAGTACGTTCAACGGCCTGCCTCCTTACGCCTATCCTGAAACATCTATTTTAGGTGCAGCCGCCGAACGGTCGGAAGCAGACGAAGCGCCCCGTCGGCAAACGGCGCGCCGCTCGCCGAAAAGGAGCCGGACCGCCCCTCGGTCCGGCTTTGCGGAGAAGCGGCGCCTCAGGCTAGCTTTTCGACGGGTCGCCCGAGTTCATGGGCGCGCCGCCGAGGACGTGCACGTGGATATGGTGCACGGTCTGGCAGGCGTCGTCGTTCGTGTTCACGATCACGCGGTAGCCGCTCTCGGCGACGCCCTTGAGCTCGGCCACCGTGCTCACGGCGTTGAACAGGTGCCCCATCTCGTCGTCGGGGATGTCGTCGCCGATGTTGTCGTAGTGGTTCTTCGGCACGATGAGCGTGTGCACGGGCATCATGGGGCTCACGTCCTCGAACGCGAGCACGCGCTCGTCCTCGTACACCTTCGTCGACGGGATCTCCCCCGCAACGATCTTGCAGAACAGGCAATCGTCCTTGCGCATGGCGCGCTCCTCTCTCATGCTGCGATCCTTCTTCCCATCCGGCGGCCGCGCGGACCGTCGGCAAGCCCCTTTTTCACGAAAGGCTCGTGTCGCGCTTCTCGTCGTCGGGCCCCGGCGCAAGCTCCCCCATGAGCACGTCCACCTTCTGCTGCGCCTCGGACAGGCGCGTCTGCAGCGCCGCGAGCAAGGCCACGCCCCGCTCGTAGCTTCTCAGGCTGTCCTCGAGCTCGAGCGTGTTGCTCTCCAGTACGCCCACGATGCCGTCAAGCTCGGCCATGGCCTCGCGAAACGTCAGATCTTCGATGGGCCGGGGTTCTTCGGCTTCGGTCATGATGGGTCCTTCCACTCCACGATGTCGGTATCGATGCGCCGCGTCGCCTCGACGCGGCAGGACAGCACGCCGTCGGACAGCGACACGTCCAGCGCATCGCCTTGCCTCACGGCCTCCACGCTCTTCACCACGGCGCCCGCCGGCGTACGCGCGATGGCGAAGCCGCGCCCGAGCACGGCGAGCGGGGAGAGGTCGTGCAACCGGGCGGCCGCCACCGCCGCCTCTTGCGCGAAGCGCGGCACGAGCGCGCCGCCGCAGGCCGCAAGCCGCTCGCGGCCGCGCTCGATCTGCGCGCACCCGCGCTCGATGGCGCTCGGCAAGGCGCGCGCAAGGCGCTCTCGCTGCCGCGCCACGGCCACCGCGTCGCGCTCGAGGTTCGCGGGCAGGGCGCGCGCAAGGCGCTCCGCCGCCAGATCGAGCGTCTGCGCCTCGACGGAGAACAAAAGCTGCGCGTCGCGGAACAGAGGCCGCGTGGCGCAGCGGCGCACGTCGGCGGCGGCCCGCTCGAGCGCGCGCTCGGCGCAGACCGACAGCGAGCGCGCCCGCGCGGCGAAATGGCGCTCGAGGCTCTCGCGCGAGGGGCTTGCCGCCTCGGCCGCCGCGGTGGGCGTGGAGGCGCGCACGTCGGCAACCATGTCGGCGATGGAGGTGTCGGGCTCGTGCCCGATGCCGGTGACCACCGGCACGGGGCAGCGCGCGATGGTGCGCGCAAGGCGCTCGTCGTTGAAGGGCATGAGGTCTTCGAACGAGCCTCCGCCGCGAACGACGAGCACCATCTCGACGCCCGCCTCCACCACCCGGCGCAAGCCCTCCACGATGCCCGCCGGCGCCTGCGCGCCCTCCACCGCCACGCCCGCCAGAACGACGCGCGAGAGCGGGAAGCGGCGTCGCAGCGTGCGCAGCACGTCGTGCACGGCATCCCCGCGCGGCGAGGTGACCAGGCCGATAGCGAGAGGGTACGCCGGCAAAGGTCGCTTGCGGCCCGGATCCATGAGCCCTTCGGCCTCGAGCCTGCGCGCCAGCTCGGCCACCTGCTGGCGCAGACGCCCCTCCCCGGCAAGAGACAGGGAGAACACGTCGAAGTTCATGCGCCCCTTCGGCGCGTACAGCGTGAAGCGGCCGGTCAGCTCCACAAGCTGCCCCACGCGCAGCGCAATGCCGGCCGCGTTGAAGCGGTTGTTCCACATCATGCACGGCAGCGCCGCGCGCTCGTCCTTCACCGTGAAGTACACGGCCTTGTAGCCGGGCTTGTTGGACACCTCGGACACCTCGCCCACGAGGCGCACGACCACGCCCTCGAGCGCGCCCTTCGCGAGCGCCATCGCCCCCGATACCGACAGCGCCTCGGACGCCGCCCCTTCCCTCTCTCCGCGCGCCATGGGTAACGGCTACTCGCGGTTCTGGTTGAGCAGCCACAGAAGCTGCAGGATGGAGGTGAGCGCCGCGGCCACGTAGGTGAGCGCGCAAGCGCGCAGCACGCTGAACGACCCCGCCTGCTCGGACTGCGGAAGCCCGGTCGAGCCCATGTAGACCATCGCGCGGCGCGAGGCGTCGAACTCCACCGGAAGGGTGACCAGCTGGAACACCACCACGGCGGCGTACATGACGATCGCGAGCATCGTCAGCTGCGCCATCTGCAAGAACACGCCCAAAAGCAGCAGGAATATCCATGCGTTCGACGCCAGGTTCACCACGGGGACGAGCGCACCGCGGATCTTCATGGGGGCGTAACCCTGCGCGTACTGGTAGGCGTGCCCCACCTCGTGGCAGGCCGTGGCCGTGGCCGTGATGGTGCGGCCCTCGTAGGCATCGGGCGAGAGCGTGACCGAGTTCGTGCGCGGGTCGAAGAAGTCCTGTCCCGGCCCGCCGCGATGCACCTCCACGCCGGAGATGCCGTAGTACGAAAGCATCCGGCGCGCGGCCTCGGCGCCGGTGAGGCCCGTGGAGATGGGCACCCGCGAGTACTTCTTGAGCTGCGAGTTCACGTACCAGGTGGCGAACCCGCCGATGACGAGCGTGACGATGACCAGCATCCAATAGCCGGCGCTAACTCCGAAAAACATGGTTTGGGACACTCCTTCAAAGGATGGCTTGCGCGCGGCCTCCTAGGCCGCCGCCCTCTTTCGTCGTCCATTATACTTGACCGCGGCGGCGGGCCGCCCGCGGTGCCGTCCGAGCGTCAAACTTCCGTAACCTTGATCTCGCCGTTGGAAAGCGACAGCGCGATCTTGCCCTCGAGCAGCCTCAAAAGCTCCTCTCCCACAAGCGAGCGGCGCCAGCCGCGCAGCACATCGACCCCCTCCCGGTAGCCGCGCGCCACCCGCGCGAGGTCGTCGTGGCTGGCCAGCGTGGGAAACGCCACGCCGTTCTGCTTCGCTCGCAAACGCACGAGAGCGCACATGAGGTCGAGCTCCGCGTCCACGTTCGGCTCGTTCTTGCCGCAGCGGTCGGGTTCGGGCCAGGCGTCGGGCGGAGCGTCCAGCGCCGAGGACATGAGGGCCACGACGCATCGCGCGTCCTTCGTCGACAACCGGTCGGACATGCCGCGCACCATGAACAGCTCGTCGATCGTGCGCGCCTCGCGCTTGCACGCCTCCACGATCTGCTCGTCGGTGACCACCCACTTGCGCGGCACGTCGCGCCGCTGCGCCTCCAATTCGCGCCATGCCGCCACTTCGCGGGCGGCCGCGAGCTGGCGGCGCGACAGCTGTGAGACGCGCTTGAGCCGCCGGTAGCGCTCGCGCTCGTTGGTGGCGTAGCGCTTCGGGTCGGCCAGGTCCTCGAAGTCGCGGTCGAGCCACGCAAGGCGCCCCAGCTCCACGAGCTGCGCCCGCATCCGCTCGTACATGCGCGGCAGGTAGGCCACGTCGTCGGCCGCGTACTCCAACTGCGATTCGGACAACGGTCGGCGCGACCAGTCGGTGAACGAGTCGATCTTCTTGAGCGTCACGCCGCACTCGGCGTGCACGAGCGCCGCGTAGCCGATCTGCTGCGTGTGCCCCAGAAGCGCCGCGGCCACCTGCGTGTCGAACAAGGGACGCGGCAGCGTGCCCACCTCGCGCAGCAGTATCTCGAGGTCCTGCCCGCCCGCGTGGAACAGCTTCACCACGGACTCGTTCTCCAGCAACGGCGCCAGCACGCGCAAATCATCGACCTCGAAGGGATCCACGATGGCCGTCTCGTCGTCGGTGGCCAGCTGCAGAAGGCACAGCTTCGCGTAATAGGTCTTCTCGCGCAGAAACTCCGTGTCGATGGCGAGCACGCTCGAGCGCATCGCCCGATTCGCGAACGCCTCGAGATCTTCTTGGTTTGCTATGTACACCGAGGGATCCTCACCGTTCCTTGCCTTGTGTTTCCTGCTCCATGTTGTACCATGCCATCATAGCAATTGAAAGGGTGCCTGTGAAACTGCTCGTCATCAACAACCTGTCCTCGGGCTTCGGCGAGGGTGCCGTCTACGACTTCGCGCGCTCGTTCTCCCGCGACGGCGACGAGGTCTGCCTGCGTTCCACCGACGGCGCGACCGACGTGCGCGACCTGCTTCGCGACGCCGACGCCTTCGACGCGGTGGTGGCGAGCGGCGGCGACGGCACGGTGGCCACGGTGAGCTACCTCTTGGCGAACACGGAGGTGCCGGTGCTGCCCTTCCCCGCCGGAACGGCGAACCTGCTCGCGCTCAACCTGGCCTCGCCGCTCGAGCCGCACGCGCTTGCGAAGATGGTGCGCGAGGGGCGCACGCTCGACTTCGACCTCGGAGAGATCGAAGTGGCCGGACGCAAATTCGGCTTCGGCATCATGGCCGGAGCGGGCTATGACGCCGCCATCATGCACGGCGCCGAGGCGGGCAAGCGCCTGTTCGGCCCCATGGCCTACCTCTCGGCAGCCGTGCTCAACCCGATGCCCCAGAAGTCGCGCTTCTCCATCGAGCTCGACGGGCGCACGGTCGAAAGCGAGGGGCTCGGCATCCTGCTCGCGAACTTCTCGAAGATACAGTTCGACATCGCGGTCACGCACGGCAACGAGCCCCGCGACGGAGAGTTCGACGTGGTGGTGCTCAAGGCCAAGACCGCTTTCGAGCTCATACCCGCCGTGTTCGCGGGCCTGCTCGACCGCGGCGGCGAGTTCCCCGACCGAACGGGCGCGCTCGAGATACATCGCGCGCGCACGGTGCGCGTCGAGGCCGACCCGCCCATGGAGGTGCAGTACGACGGCGAGGCCACGCGCCTCACCACGCCGTTCTCCGCGCGCATCCTGCCCCGCGCCGCCCGCTTCTACGTGAGCGAGGAAGGATGGGGCCTGTTCGCGCAGGAGTAGCGAACAGGCGGCGTGACAGCGGGACGCCGCCGACCGAGGCGTCACTTCCCTTCGGGCTCCTCGTACTCGGGGGCCGCGTCGGCCACCTCCACGTCGCGCGCGTCGATCTCGAGCGGGCGCGAGAACGCTCGGCCAGCCGCATCGGACGTGGCCAGAAGCTCGCGGAACGACGCGGCGTCCTCGCCGGCCACCGGCATCATCACGTACACGTTGCTCCCGATGATGATCGGCTGGATGCGCCCGGCGCCGTCCGGCCCCTCCGAGGCGGACGGCGCATCGGCGGCCTTGGCCTCGGAGCGCTTGAGCTCCTCCATCATCTCGGCGCGCACGGCCTCGATCTGCGCGGCCGTCTCGGTCTTCCAGCGCTCCTTGCGCCATTCCAGGAAGTTCTTGTTGTAGCGCATCTGGATAAGCTCGAGCACGATGCAGAACACCATGGCGAAGTACACCATCAGCTTCTCGAGCGGCATGTGCAGAAGCTCGATGCCGGTGTGGAAGCCCGCGCTGTCGATGACGAGCAAGCAGCCGATGGCCACGATGAACGTGAGCGCGAGCATCTTCATTTCAGGGTGTCCGTTGATGAAGTTCGAAATAGGGTCGATGAAGATCATCATGAGGAACACGGCCAGCATGACGGCGATGATCATGATGATGAGGTGATCGGCCATGCCCACGGCCGTGATGACCGAGTCGATGGAGAACACGAGGTCCATGACCATGATGGTGCCCACGGCCTGCGGCAACGTGATGCGGTGCAGCGCCTTGTGCTCCTCGCAATGCTCGGCCTTGACCTCGGTGAGCTTGAGCGTCTCGCGCAGCTCGGCGACGCCTTTGTAAATGAGATAGCCGCCGCCCACGAGCAGCACGAGGTCGCGCACCGAGAACCCGTGCGCGTACGGCCCCAGATCGACGGTGAACAGGGGCGTGGTCATGTGCACAAGATAGGAGGCGAAGCACAGAAACACGATGCGCATGACGAGCGCGCCGGCCAAGCCGAGTTTGCGGCCGATATGCTGCTTCTCCTCGGGCAGGCGGTTCGTGGTGATCGAGATGAACACGAGGTTGTCAACTCCGAGCACGATCTCCAGGAAGATGAGGGTGATCAGGCTGATCCACGCTTCCGGCGTCGTGAAGATTGAGAGGTCCACGTCTCGTTCGCTCCTATCGTCCGTTGTGCGCAATCCCCGCGAAGCTCCGCAGGGCCCGAAAGAGGAGGAGAATCCACAAAAAAAGACTTATGGCGCCGTGCGATGCGACGGCGCCATGAGTCTCGTTATTTCAGACACGCCAGGCCGCGCGGCCATGATGTTGAACGTGCCGCACGCACCTCGCGGCGCATGCCAACTACTCCCCCATGGGCGTAGGGTATCCTAGCACGACGCCCTGCGCTCGGCAATGCTATAATGCCCAATGCACACAAACCGCTTCGAACATCACGCGACGCGCAGGAGGCGCAATGCTTTTCAACCCCCAGAGAAACGATTACGTCGATGCGGGCGGACCCGTCCGCTACCTCGACGACACCGGCCTCAAGCGGCCGCTCACCGCGCCCCGGCAGCAGATGGCCGCCATGGCCGCCTTCGTGCTCGCCGCCGCCGTCATCGGAGGGATCCTGCTGCACTCCGTGCTCGACGCGGTGAACGGCGGCGCGGCGCGCGCGCAGGCCAGCATGGAAGAGAACCTCGCGCGCGACGTGTCCTACGACCTGCCCGCCCTCGCCGCGCTCGCCTCCTTGGACGACGCCTCCATCAGGCAGACCTTCGCCGACGCCGGATACTCCACGGTGGATCTGTCCACGGAGGAGGAGTTTCCCTCCGGCGGGTTCGAACTGGCCAAGCTGCCCTCCGACGTGAGCACCGTCGACGCCGGCCTCATGTATGCGCAGGGTATCGCGCAGCTGAGCGCAGCCGATGCCGCCCGTCTCCTCAAGGGCTCGTGGACGCTCACCGTCGACCGCAGCGAGGCTTTGAGCATGAACGTGCGCTACGCCGACTTCTCCTCCGGCGACGTGAACGCGGCGGTGCAGGCGGCCGTGGCCGCCGAGGGGTTCGACCCCGCCACCGTCCCCGAGGACGGCCAAGGCGTCGACGAGGTGGGCAACACGTTCATGACGGGCACGGTGGACGTCGACGGATCCACCTACACCTGGCGCGTGTCGGCCATCGCCCTATCCGAAGTGTACGACATCTCCGGTCTGCCCGACTCCGCCGTCTACGTGGGCATCCGCCTGACCGCTTAGAAGGCTCGCCGCTTTCGGCGCCCCGCGCGCCCGAAGCCGATGCTCGGCATCCCAAGCTCCCCGGCACTCCAAGCGCCCCGGCGCCTCCCCTGAGCGCCCCGGGGCGCTCGCATACGGGCAAGACGCGCAGCGAAGCCCCGCCGTCGCCCGGTCCGACCGGCTTCGCCGCACAAGGCAATCGGATCGGACGACAGGGCGGCGGCGGGGCCGCGACAGGCGCAATGGGCGTCGGACGCACCGGAATTCGGAGAGGGCCGGATTCCGCAAGAACGCTCGCGCGCATCGAATCCCCGAAACTCCCCCGTCGCCGCCCAAGGTCGATCAACCTGGTCAGGATCATTCTTAATCGGAAATAGATACAATCCTTCACGCCGAACAGGATTTTCCCCTACTCGAATCGCGGGCGCGCCCCGATAGGCGCGCGCCGCGCGCGGGCGCATGATCTTCTCGCCAAGAAAGGGGGAGGCTCTGTGAAGCTGTCGAACGTCATCGCAGGCGCATCTGCGGCCATCGTGGCCTTCCAGGCCGCCGCGTGCGTGCTTAAGGGCGAGACCGACCTGCTGCGACCGCCCGGCGCCCAAAGCGAGGAGGACTTCCTGTCGCGCTGCGTCAAATGCGGCAAGTGCATCGAGGCGTGCCCCTACCGCTCGCTCTCCCCCGCTTCGCAAGGCGCGGGCGTCGCCGTCGGCACGCCCTGCATCGACGCGCGCGAGCAGGCGTGCCGCCTGTGCGAGGACTTCCCCTGCGTCGCAGCCTGCCCCACCGGCGCGCTGCGCGACGTCGACGGGCGCCGGGACGTGCGGATGGGGATCGCGGTCATCGACGAGGAACTGTGCATCGCGTTTCAGGGCATGCGCTGCGAGGTGTGCTATCGCGCGTGCCCCCTCATCGACGAGGCCATCGTCATCGACTACCGCATGCGCGAGGGAGACGCCATCCACTCGGTGTTCGCGCCCGCCATCGTGCAGGACGCATGCGTGGCATGCGGATTGTGCGTCGAACGCTGCGTGGTGGGCGAGCCGCGAACGGCCATCCGCATCATGTGCGACGCCGAGCGGGCGAGGACGGCGAACGACGGCTCTTGAGAAGGACCGGAGGTCGGAGGGTCGAAGGGCCGACGGCTCGAGCCAAGCGAAGGACGGCGGACAACGTGCCGGGCGACGAGCCGGCGACGGAAAGCAACGGGAGAAACAGGAGGGACGTCATGGACATCACCAGACGACAGTTCGTCAAGGCCACGGCGGTGGCGCTCGCCAGCGCCGCGGCGGCGGGCACCTTGTCGTCGCTCGTCGGATGCGCGAGCGGCTCGGCCCAGGGCGGCGCGCAGGCGGAGGGCCAGAAGTTCACGGCCGTCTGCCGGTTCTGCGGCTGCGGCTGCGGGGTCATCTGCGAGGTGAGGGACAACAAGCTCATCAGCGTCACGGGAGACCCGGACAACGAGTCCAACAGGGGCCTCAACTGCGTCAAAGGCTACTACCTGGGCAAGATCCTCTACGGGGACGACCGCCTGACCGTCCCGCTCATCCGCGACGACGCGTCCACGAAGGGCACGGCGGAAGGGCTGCGCGAGGCCACCTGGGACGAGGCGCTCGAGCTCGTGTCGGCCAAGCTCAAAGAGACGTGGAAGGCGGACAAGAGCCGTCTGGCCTTCTGGCTCTCGGGTCAGCAGCCCATCACCGAGGGCTACGCGTGCGCGAAGTTCATCAAGGCGGGGCTTCTGTCCAACAACGTGGACCCGAACGCGCGGCTGTGCATGGCGAGCGCCGTCGTGAGCTTCATGAACGTGTTCCAAACCGACGAGCCGGCCGGCTCCTACGCCGACCTCGACGAGGCCGACGTGTTCGTCACCTGGGGCGCGAACATGGCCGAGGCGCACCCGATGCTCTACTCGCGCCTGACCGCGCGCAAGCTCTCGGGCGAGGGAGTGCGCCACTACGACCTGGGGACCATCACCACGCGCACGTCCGCGAGCGCCGACAAGACGCTCATCTTCAAGCCGAACACCGACCTGGCCATCGCCAACTGCATCGCGAACCACCTCGTGCAGAACAAGCTCTACGACGAGGCGTTCGTGAACGACCACCTGCAGTTCAAGCAGGGGGCGGAGAACATCGGCAACGCCACCATGGACGACTACGAGCAAACCGAGGCCGGCAAGACCGCCGAGAACGTGAGCGCCATCACCTTCGAGGAGTACGCCGAGCGCCTCTCCCCCTACACGTTCGAATACGTCTCCGAGCTCTCCGGCGTGCCCGCCGAGGACCTGCGCGAGCTGGCCGAGGTGTTCGCCGACCCCGACGCCAAGGTCATGTCGCTGTGGACGATGGGCGTGAACCAGCACAACCGCGGCACGTGGATGAACCACAACATCTACAACATCCACCTGCTCTCGGGCAAGATCGCGCGCCCCGGCTGCGGCCCCTTCTCGCTGACGGGCCAGCCCACCGCCTGCGGCACCGCCCGCGAGGTCGGCACGTTCTGCCACCGCCTTCCCGCCGACCTGCTCGTGGCCAACGAGCAGCACCGCCGCTTCACCGAGGCCGTCTGGGACCTGCCCGAAGGCCACCTCGACGCCATCAAGGCCCCCGGCATGCACACGGTGAAGATGTTCCGCGAGATGTCGAAGGGCAACATCGACTTTCTGTGGAGCGCCCACAACAACTGGGCGCAGTCCATGCCCAACCTCACCCGCTTCCTCGGCATGGGCGACGAGAACCGCGGCATCTTCGACACGTTCATCGTGGTCAACGAGGTCTATCCCACCCTGTCCACCCAATACGCCGACGTGGTGCTGCCCGTTGCGCTGTGGGTGGAGCGCGAGGGGCAGTTCGGCAACGCCGAGCGCCGCACCGCCGTGTTCGAGAAGGCCGTCGACCCGCCGGGAGAGGCCAAGTGGGACCTCTGGGCGTTCATGGAGGTGGCGCGGCGCGTGCTCGACGGCGAGAAGATCGGCGATAAGGACGCCTTCGACCACCTGTTCGGCTTCATCTACGACAAGGACGCCGCCGACTTCAAGGGCGACGACCGCGAGACGAACCGGGCGCTGTGGGAGGAGTACCGCGTCTTCTCGAACCCGTCTTTGAACGAGCAGGCCCAAGCGATCAACGAGAGCGCCAAGCTCAAGATGGAGGCGAAGCAGCTCGCCCCCTACGACGAGTACCTGACGCATCACGGCCTCACCTGGCCCGTGCGCGAGGTCGACGGCACGTGGATGTCCACGAAGTGGCGCTTCGCCGACGGCGCGCAGGCCGACGGCTTCGACGAGGTGGGCGTGGCCACCTACGGCACGCCCGGCCTGGCGGGCGGGGTGAGCTTCTACAAGTCCACCGACATGAGGCCCTCGGTGGTGTTCCGCCCCTACGAGCCGCCGGCGGAGGAGCCCGACGAGGAGTACCCGTTCTACTTCGTCACCGGGCGCCTTCTGGAGCACTGGCACACCGGCACCTTGACCCGCCGCGTGCCCGAGCTCGACCGCGCGCTGCCCGAGGCGCTGCTCAACGTGAGCCCCGAGGACTGCGAGAAGCTCGGCGTGCTGGACGGCGACATGGTGCGCGTGAGGTCGCGCTTCGGCCAGTTCGACATCAAGGTGTCCACGGCCGGGCGCACCGAACCGCCCGCCGGCGTGGTGTTCGCCCCGTTCTTCGCGGAGGAGGCGCTCGTCAACCTCGCGGTGCAGGACACCTACTGCCCGCTGTCGAAAGAGCCCGATTACAAGAAGACCTGCGTGTCCATCGAGAAGATCTAGGGGGACAGGATGAAGAAGCGCATTGTTGCCGCCGCCCTCGCGCTCGCGATGGCGCTGGGAGCGGGAGCCGTCGTCGGATGCAGCGGCCAGCCGCAGAAAGAGGACGTGAACGCCGACGTGCCGCCCGGAGCGCCGCCTTTGATGCCTCCGGGGCACGAGGGCCGCTTCGAGCAGCTCGGCGCGAACGGCTGCTACGGCTGCCACGGGGCGAACGATCTGGCCAACCCCATGCTGACCGGATCGACCGCCCTGCCCGAGGACCATTACGAAGACGGCAGCTCAAGCACGCAGGAGCTCAACCCCACGCACGACCAGTGCATCACCTGCCATTCGCAGGGGTAGTGAAAAACCGCCCCCGGACCGAAGGGTCCGGGGGCTCTCGCCACGCAAGGAGGTCATCATGGTCATTTCGAGCCTGGTCGTCGAGACGACGCCCGAGCGCACCGACGAGGTGGCGCGCGAGCTGTCCGGCCGCGCGGGCGTCGAGGTGCACGAGACGAACGGCTGCAAGCTCGTCGTCACCATCGAGGCCGATACGGTGGACGACTCGCACCGCATCGCGAGCGACTTCATCGGCGTCGCGGGCGTGACCGGGGTCAACCTCGTGTACGCCAACTTCGAGGACGACCCGTCGCTCTATCCGGACGTCGCGCGATGAGCGAGGCGACGAAGAGGCGCCCCGGGCGCTGGACCGTCGCGCGGCGCATCGTGCAGGCAGGCGCCCTCGTCCTGTTCGCCGCGCCGCTCGTCATGGCGGGCTGGGGGCTTCTCGGCATCGGCTTCGGTACGGACGACGCCCTGCCTACGCCGGCCGACCTGCCGTTTTTCGGCAGCCTCTCCTCCACCACCATCCTCGGCGCGGAGGTGCTCGACCCGTTCGCGATGCTCGAGACGATCGCCGCCGCGAAGACGTTCGAGGTCGAGTGGCTCCTCGCTGCGCTGCCGGTGCTCGCGGTGTATGGGCTTGTGCGGGGACGCGCGTTCTGCGGCTGGATCTGCCCCGTGAACCTGCTGCTCGAAGGTGTGGACGCCCTGCGGCGCAAGTTCGGCATCGAGGTGCGCGAGGCTCCCGTGCCGCGCCATGCGAAGCTGTGGATCGCGCTTTGCGTGCTCGCGCTCTCGGCATTGACGAGCGTGCCGGTGTTCGAATCCTTCTCCCCCATCAGCGCCATGAACAAAGGTATCCTCTTCGGGGCGACCGCAGGCGTATGGACGCTTCTGGCCATCGTGCTCGCGGAGCTGTTCTGGGGACGGCGCGTGTGGTGCCGCGCGCTCTGCCCGCTCGGCGGCTTCTACGAAGCGCTCGGCCGCGCGGGCCAGGCGAACGTGAGGATCGACCATAAGGCATGCGTCCGCTGCGACGTGTGCCGGCGGGCGTGCCTGGCCGACCCGGCCATCCTCTCGCCCGCGCTCGACGGAGACGACGTCATCGTGCGCGCCGGCGACTGCATGGCCTGCGGCGCCTGTGTGGACGCCTGCCCTACGCGCGCCCTGTCGCTCGCCCTGGGCCGGACGGCGAAGCCGAAGGCGAAGGCGCACAAGTAGGCGCTCTCCTCCCTCTGGCGCGCTTGGACGCGCGCGAACAGGCGGGGCCCTGCGCGCTGTCAGAACGACCCTGCGGGTTGCTCGAACGGCGCGCGGGACCCCGCCGGCACGCCGGCGCTCGGATGCTCTGCAAGAGACGGGGGCCAAGACGCCATGCGCGGAAGAGGGCGCGTCCGCGCCGCGCGCAGGGGCTACACGTTCAGCAGCTTGTGCCTGAGGGCGTAGTCCACGAGGTCGGCGCGGGTCTTCAGCCCAAGCTTCTGGTAGATCTTGGAACGGTGGGCCTCAACGGTCTTCACCGAGAGGAATATCTGCTCGGATATCTCCTTGTTCGTGTACCCCTTGGCCAGAAGCTGGAGGATCTCCAACTCGCGATTCGACAGCTGGCGGTAGGAACGGTCCTCCTCCCCGCCCTCTCCCACGAGCTGCTTGGTGAGCAGCGCCGTCATCTTCGGGTGGACGTAGCTGCCGCCTTCGGCCACGGCGCGCACCGCAGCTAGGAGCTCTTCGGACGTCGAGTTCTTCAGCACGTAGCCCGCCGCTCCCCCGCGCAGCGTGTAGAACAGGTACTCGGGCTCGGCGAACATCGTGAGGATGACCACTTTGGTGGAAGGCAGGTCCTTCGCGATCTTCTCGCATGCCACAAGGCCGCTTTGGCCGGGAGGCATGGAGATGTCCATGAGCAGGATGTCGGGCTTCTCGCGCGCCGCCACGGCGTAGGCCTGCGCGCCGTCGGCCGCCTCGGCCACCACCTTGATGCCGGGGTCCTGTTCGAGGAGCATCCTGAGGCCCGAGCGGACCACCTCGTGGTCATCGGCCAGCATAACCCGTATCATAGCGCCGCCTCCTTGCCTTCAGCCACGCTCATCGGCGCGACGAGCGTGATCGTCGTGCCTTCGGCTCCCGATCTCAAGCTGAGCATCGCCCCGATCACGCTCGCGCGCTCCCGCATTCCCGCAAGGCCGCATCCGCTCCCCTTGACGGAGGGCTTCTCCGTGTCGAAACCGCACCCATGGTCGATGATGGAGGCGTGCAGCCAGCCGTCGGCGTCCTCGAGGGACAGGTACACCTTGTCCGCACCCGAGTACTTGCACGCGTTCAGGATGGCCTCTTGGCAGATGCGGTAAGCCTGGGTCTCGAGGGCCTGGTCGAAGCGGGTACGGGACAGGTTGCCCTCGAAAACGATCTCCGTGCCGTAGGTGCGCTCGAACACGGCCGCCTGGGAGCGCAGCGCCGCCTCGAATCCCAGATGGTCCAAAGCGGAGGGACGCAGCTCCACCGAGATGTTGTGCAGCTCGTCGAGGATGCGGTCGATAGCGCCGTTCGCCTCGGCGACGAGCGCCGACCCCTCCTCGTCGACATGCGCGGCGAGGCGCCTGATGGAAAGCGACACGGACAAAAGCTCCTGCGCGATGCCGTCGTGCAGCTCGCGCGATATGCGTTTGCGCTCGTCTTCCTGCGCGGCGATGACGCGCGAGAGCTCCGAACGCACGGAAATGGGGTTCGTCTTAGCGTCGGCGCGTCTGCCCGTCACGACGTTCTCGAAGTTCATGAAGTCGCTCGACACGACGTCCATGTCGAGAAGCCGGCCCCCAAGGTGCTCGATCAGGCACCGGTACGCTCCCTCATGGGCCTCGCTCACCGTCCGAAACGCCACGAGCAGCACCGCCACCACGCGCTTGCCCCTCGTGAGCGGCAGGGCGCAGAAGCCGTGCAGGTCTTCGGCGAACACGATAGGGTAAGACGAGTACTCGCGCGGATCGATCTCCTCGTCGATGTTCGAGAACATCATGGGCTTTCCAGACTTGACGGCTATGCCCCCGATGCCGTGGCCGGGCATGAGCACGATGCGCCGATGCCTCTCGCTGGTGGCGCCCGCGCTGTAGACCCATTTGAGCGGCGCGCCGACGAATGCCGTCAGGCCGATGGAGACGAAGTCGAACCCGAAAGCGGCCTTGATCTCCTCGACTGCGGCCGCATACACGCTGTCGCCTCCAGAAAGCGTCTCCTCGCTGAAGTTAGAAGCCCCCATCGAACCTTCGCGCCTCCCACCTTTCCCCTCGCCCTCGCCCCTCGTCGTGCGAACCGCCGCGCTTGCGGGCCTCGCGGTCACCGTGCGCCGACGCCCGTCGCCGTCGATCGCCTCGCCTTGCCATTATCCCTTAAATCGACCGGTTTGCACAGGTTTCAACCCTTCGGTGCCGCTCGATTCGAGGCGACCGGTCCCGCACCGCCGACATCTCGTCCGGAAGCGGTCGTCGCCAGCCGGACGGAAAGCCGTTGAAGAACCGCCGCCCGCAGACGGCGCGCGCATGGTAGCGTGGAGCGAGCCAGCGAGCAGAAAGGAGCCGACCATGGAGTACAAGACCGGCGACAAGCCCGGCGAAGGGGCGTACCGCTGCAAGCACTGCGGCTACGTCGTGCGCCTCGCAAGCGACAAAGAAGCCCTTCCCGCTTGCCCGAACTGCGGGCACCACGAGTTCGAAAAGGTGAAGGGCGACTGATGCGAAAAGCCCCGCCTGTTGAAGGCGGGGCTGCGCGTTTCATGGAGCGGACGACGGGGTTCGAACCCGCGACCCCGACCTTGGCAAGGTCGTGCTCTACCAGCTGAGCCACGTCCGCATATCAACTTGTCAAGCACCGCTTTCGCCAGAAGCGGTTGGAGGCGACGCCCGGATTCGAACCGGGGGTGAAGGCTTTGCAGGCCTCTGCCTTACCACTTGGCCACGTCGCCATCTCGGCGGCACCGTCATGAAAAGGGCCGGCCAAAACCTTTACGTATGACCGGCCTCTCGTAGACGATGGAGCGGACGACGGGGTTCGAACCCGCGACCCCGACCTTGGCAAGGTCGTGCTCTACCAGCTGAGCCACGTCCGCGTCGCGAGGAAATATAATAATGGAACGCATTCGTTCGCGCAAGCCCTGATTTTCGATTTTTTATCCGCAAGAAAGCACGGGCGATGCGGGCAGCGCGGCGGCAACGCAGCAACACGGGCAATGCGGGAGATCGCGCGAAAGCCGCTTTCCCAAGCGCTCGGCGATCGCCCGGGAAAGCAAAGCGGTCGCAGACGGTTTCGAGCACCGCCCTTCCACGCAAAGGGAGAAAAAACACGTCCGCACGTCGAACCGGGAGTCGGAGAGCCGATGCAAGCGCTCGGGGCTCACCCTTTAGTGCTCGATGCGAAACGCCTCCTGTCGCCGCATGGCGAGCATGGGCGTTCGCCGCAGACCGACAAGCTTCCTCACTGCTCGCCGACCGCGTGAACGCACGGCAGGACCGACGCGCACCTCGGATGCGCATCCCAGCTCGGGACACTGCAACCATGGTAATTTTTTCCAAGCTTCCGCACCATATTTTACCAATCTGGTCCATGCAAGGGAGAATCCAACCCTGCCGAAAACCCAAACGGTAATGCATGGAGAGAAATTGATTCATATATTACCGAATTCCTCTGATTCGAGCCGCATCGGAAGCCTGATCGCCTACGTTCGGTAAAATATCAAGAATAGTTCCTGGATTCTTTACCATTCGTTCGTCTAGCTTCGCCGCATGCAAGCAAGGGGCCCGCCGCCTCAATAGCTGCCGCGCTCCCGAGCCCTTCAGCAGCACCAAGAGCCGACGACGCGAGCGCGACCAAAATTGGACGCAAGACGCGATCACCGCTTCTCCCCGCCCAACCGCCTCCATGAGCAATCGAACGCTCGACCGCAACCAAGCCATGAGCCACGACCGGAGCCCCTTCGGGGGGCCTCTCGGGAAAGGAGCAGACCAGACCCAGCCGAACATGTTCGGGTGAATGCGGGAGAAAACACCAAGTGTTCGGATGGCTTCGCGATTCAAGCAGGGCGACCAGGGCGCGACATCTCGCAAGTTTTTTGAAAAGAGCCTTTGACAGAACGCGACGATCTGGTAAACTACTTGCTCGCTGGCACGGAACGACGTTCTGCAGTCTGCGTTCATGGGCGATTAGCTCAGGGGGAGAGCACTACCTTGACACGGTAGGGGTCACAAGTTCAAATCTTGTATCGCCCACCATGAAAGACCAGGTCATCGGATGAGTTTGCCGGTGACCTTTTCTTTTTCCCAAGCCCGAAGGCGCCCTCAGGACGCAATCGGGGCGCACCGGCGCGAACCCGCTCCGTCCCCGCCTCCAAAACCGAGGTCGGCCTCCAGCCCCCTGCGAACAGCTTCCCGCCAGCCGAGCCGCCATGTCGTCCTCCGACAGCGCGCATCGCAGCTGAGCGCGATCGAAGCCGCAGAGGTCGATCGAAGCGCCTCTTGCGGAGCAGCGCTCCGGCGCGCAGGGCCGCGAGCGAGCGCACGGCCTCCGCAGAGACGTCGGCGCACGCTCCTTCGAAAACCACGCGCCCTTCCCTTCGACCGCATCGCGTTAGAGCAGCTCTAACAGATCGGTGAGCCTTCGGATGCGCTCGTAGCCGCAGCCCTCCTCGGCTCCCGCGCGGTCGACGATCACGGGACGGATGCCCGCGGCCGCCGCCCCGTCGCCATCGGCATCGGGCCGGTCCCCCACATGCACGGCCTCGGAAGGCGGCACCCCCAGCGCAGCGCAGGCGGCCTCGAAGATGGCGGGATCGGGCTTGCGGCGTCCGAGCGCCGCGCTCGCCACCACCGCTCCGAAGCGCGGCAGGAGGCGCAACCCTTGCAGCAAGCCCTCCAATCCGGCGTCCCAGTTCGACACGACGCCGAGCGCGAAGCCCCGCTCCTCAAGGCCGTCCAGGCACGCCGAGACGTCGGGATAGACCCCCCACTGCCCCGGCTTCCGGTACGCCTCGTGCACGGCCCGCGCCATCCCCTCGGCATCGTGCTCAAGCCCCATCCGGCGGCACACGAGCCGGTACTGGTCAAGCCATATGGTCGTCGACCCCTCCTGCGAGCACCAGAAGTCGCCGTCGCGACGGTACTCGGCCTCGTAGAACGCCTCCATGGCCGGCATGTGCACGGCAAAGTCGTCTGTGGAAAGCGCATGGCCCCGTTCAGCCGCCACACGCGCCATCGTCTCGGCCACCGACGGGCAGGGTCTGACGAGCGTCGATCCCACGTCGAAGAGCACCTCCCGCACCACAGGCCCCCTCCCCTAGTCCTCGTGGCCGTCGTTCGGCTCGATATGGACGAGCACCTCGATCACGTTCGCGAAGCGCTCCTTGATGTCAGCTTCGACCTCGTCGGCCAAGCGATGGGCGTCGGCCACGGTCATGGAGGGATCCACCAGCACGTGCAGATCCGCATAGACCTCCCCTTCCGTGCCGCGCGTTCGGATGCGGTGGACGCCCCTCACCCCAGGCACTGCCAACGCCGCAGCGCGCAGATCGCCCTCGGGGATGCGCGCGCGGTCGGAGAGCGTGGCGAGCGCGTGCTTGAAGACGTCGTAGGCCGTGGCAAGAATGGCGGCCGTCACCACGAGCGCCATGATCGGATCGGCCATGGGAAACCCGAGCGCCACGGCCGCAAGGCCTGCGATGACGCCCACCGAGACGAGCGCGTCGGAAAGCGTGTGGTTCGCGTCGGCGGCAAGAACCTCGCTTTTGAGGCGCTTGGCGAAGCGCCGCTCGTAGACGGTCACTCCCAGATTGACCGCGAGCGTGCCCGCCATCACGACAAACGACATCGGCCCCACCTCGGCGGTGTACGACCCCGCAGCAAGCTTCGCCGCCGCGCTCGATCCCACCTCGAACGCGGCCAACAGCAAGAGCACGCCGATCACGAGGCTCGCATACGTCTCGAACTTCGCATGCCCGTAGGGATGCCCCGCGTCTGCCGGACGGGCCGCGAGCGAGATGCCGACGAGCCCCACCACATTGCCCGCCGAATCGAACACCGAATGGATGCCGTCGGCCTGCATCGAGGCCGACCCGCTGATCGTTCCCCAGGCGTACTTCGCCGCCGCCACCCCCAGGTTCAGCAGCAAAATGGTCCACAGCACCCGCCGGATGGAGCGCATGCGATCGGAAACCGGATTGTTGGCCGCAAACGCCCGGGCCATGGAAACCCCCTTTCGCAGCCGCCCGATCCGCGATCCGCGCATCCGGCGGACGCGCACCGTCCGGCGAGGCCGGAAAGGCGCGCCTCGAAAACGCGCAGCGGAAAGAGGCGCGCTTCGCGAACGACAAAAAAGCCGGCCATGGCCGGCTTTCGCTTTCATGGTGTCGGAGGCGGGATTTGAACCCGCACACCCGTTAGATGGGCACTAGCACCTCAAGCTAGCGTGTCTGCCGTTCCACCACTCCGACTTGTTGCCCTCAAACGCAACGGTGGTTATTCTACCCGAACCCCTCTTTGTTGTGAAGAGGGAAATTTCGCAAATTTCCCCGCAATCGCCGATCCTCGCGCGCTTGCCGGGCAGATATCGGAGTCCCGTCACGCCCGCAACCCCGTCCGACGCTACCGGACGACCGTGCCTGCGGGCTCTTCGGAATCGGACGGCGCATCAAAGCCAATATCGGCGGGATCCTCCGACACCGCAGCGCAACCCTCACAGCCATCGCACGCGCTTCCTTTCCCGCCCGCACGCTCCCTGAGCCTCATACGCCGCAACGCGATCACGGCAAGCGCCGCCACCAACGCCGCCACGGCCAAACTCGCCGCGCCCGCAGGCCCCGCGCCCAACGCCAGCCCCACGCCGCGCACGGCCAGCGCCGCCGTCCACGCAACCGCAAGCTGCCCGAACGCCATGCCAAGGGCCCAGCGGCCTCCCAACTCGCGCCTCACCGACGCGATGGCCGCGATGCAGGGCGTGTACAGCAGGCAGAACACCAAAAGGCCGATCGCCGCAAGCGGCGTGATGGTCGCCACGAGCGTCGCGGTCGAGCCGAACAGCACCGACAACGTGGAGACAACGCTCTCCTTAGCCATGACGCCCGTGACAAGCGCCGTGGAGACGCGCCAGTCGCCGAAGCCAAGCGGCGCGAACATCGGCGCGATCCACCCCGCCACCACGGCCAGGATGCTGTCCTGCGAATCGGCCACCACGTTCAGCCCGAAGTCGAACGTCTGCAAGAACCAGATGACGATGGTGGCGACGAAGATGACGGTGAACGCGCGCTCGAGGAAGTCCTTCGCCTTCTCCCACAGCATCTGCGCCACGTTGCGCGCGCTCGGCATGCGGTAGCTCGGCAGCTCCATGACGAACGGAACGGCCTCGCCCGAGAACATCGTCGAACGCATGAGAAGGGCCACGAGCACGCCCACCGCGATGCCGCCGAAGTACAGGCCCACCATCACCGCGGCGCCGTTCGCCGGGAAGAAGGCGGCCGTGAAGAACGCGTAGATGGGCAGTTTCGCCGAGCAGCTCATGAACGGCGTGAGCAGAATGGTCATCTTGCGGTCGCGCTCGGACGGCAGCGTGCGGCTGGCCATGACCGCCGGCACCGTGCAGCCGAAACCCACGAGCATGGGCACGATGGAGCGTCCCGACAACCCGATGCGCCGCAGCAGCTTGTCCATGACGAACGCCACGCGCGCCATGTACCCCGAATCCTCCAAAAGCGACAGGAAGAAGAACAGCGTGACGATGGTGGGCAGGAAGCTGAGCACGCTGCCCACGCCGTTGAACACGCCGTCGATGACGAGCGATTGCAGCACCTCGTTCACCTGCGCGGTCGCAAGCCCCGACGCCACTGCGTCGGTGAGCGCGGAGATGCCCGCATCGAGCATCTCCGACAACCACGCCCCCACCACGTTGAACGTGAGCCAGAACACGAGCGCCATGATGGCGACGAACGCGGGGATGGCCGTGAACGGCCCGGTGAGCAGCTTGTCGATGCGCATGCTGCGCGCATGCTCGCGGCTCTCCTGCGGCTTCACCACCGTCCGCTCGCACACCCGCCCGATGAAGCCGAACCTCATATCGGCGATGGCCGCCGAACGGTCAAGGCCGCGCTCGGCTTCCATCTGCGCGATGATGTGCTCGAGCGCGTCCTTCTCGTTCTGATCGAGCTCGAGGCGTTCGAGCACCAGCTCGTCGCCCTCGGCCAGCTTGCTCGCGGCGAAGCGCGGCGGGATGCCCGCGCGCTCGGCGTGATCTTCGATGAGCGCCATGATGCTGTGCAGGCACCGGTGCACGGCACCGCCGTGCTCGTCGGGCGCGCAGAAATCCTGGCGCACGGGCGGCTCTTGGAAGCGCGCGACGTGCAGCGCATGGTCCACCAGCTCGCCGATGCCCTCGTTTTTCGACGCCGAGATGGGCACGACGGGGATGCCCAGCAGCTTCTCCATCTCGTTCACGTGGATGGTGCCGCCGTTGCCCTCCACCTCGTCCATCATGTTGAGGGCCAGCACCATCGGGTAGCCTAGCTCCATGAGCTGCATCGTGAGGTACAGGTTGCGCTCGACGTTCGTGGCGTCCACGATGTTGATGATGCCGCGCGGCCGCTCGTCGAGCAGGAAGCGGCGCGTCACCACCTCTTCGCTCGAGTAGGGAGACATGGAGTAGATGCCCGGCAGGTCGGTGACCAGCGCCTCGGGATGTCCCTTGATGCAGCCGTCCTTGCGGTCCACCGTCACGCCGGGGAAGTTGCCCACGTGCTGGTTCGAACCCGTCAGCTGGTTGAACAGCGTCGTCTTGCCGCAGTTCTGGTTGCCCACGAGCGCGAACGTGAGCGGCGTGCCTTCCGGCAGGGGATGCTCTTTGGAGCGATCATGGAACCTGCCCCCTTCGCCCAAACCCGGATGGGGGACGGGCTTGCCGGAAACGGACCCTTCCGGCGCGTCCGGCGCGTCGCGCACGTCGACGACCTCGATCTTGCGCGCGTCATCGCGCCTGAGCGTCAACTCGTAGCCGCGAACGCGCACCTCGAGAGGATCGCCCAGGGGCGCATGCTTCACCATGGTGGCATCGACCGACGGTACGATGCCCATGTCCAAGAAATGCTGCCGCAGCGACCCCTCGCCGCCCACGGCGGCCACGGTCGCAGTTTTCCCAATGGGAAGATCGTCCAGTGTTGCCAACGTCCGTCTCCTCGTATCGGCGGGACAGCCCCGCCCTGCAGTCTCGCCCGTCAAAAGGCCCGAAGCACATGGTAACCCGAAACCGGCCGCAACGAACGAAAGCCTTTGCGGCAACAAGCGATTCGCCGCAATCCGAAGCCTGGTCGCGCCCGCTGCGAAAAGCCCCCGCGCTTTGGCCGAACGGCTTTTCGAACCGAAGCCCGCACTGCCCTTTCGCCTCCCCGCGCTCGCTTCCCGACTCCATCCCTCGCACCGCGCATCGCGCAAGCACTGAAACGAAATGCCGCCCGAACGGGCGAACCCGCGCGGACGGCACCGGAAAAGCGAGAAGACGCGGCTTGCGGCGGCACGCTATCCGATCGATCCTTTCGGATAGACGATCATGAGCACGATGAGCGACAGCATGAACACGATCGCAAGGGCGATGGTGATGCGGTCGAGGTTCTTCTCGACGATGCTCGTGCCGGTCTGCGTGGAGTACACCGAGCTCGCGATCATGTCGGAGATGCCGGTGCCCTTGCCGGAGTGCAGCAGGATGAACACGATGAGGCCGATGCCCGACAGGACGAGCAGGACGAGCATGATGATGAGGAGCGGATTCAAGGCTTCCCTCTTCCTTCAAACAATGTTGACAACAGTATGCAAGTGGACAAGTATAGCGAAACCCAACCGCAAAGGCAAGGAAGAAGGTGCTCGCCGACCGCAAAGCGCCGCGATCGACGGTCGAAGCAGACGCCCCGAACGAAGTCGCAGAGGGGCACCGCGCGTTCGGCTTGACCGATCGCGCCCCTCTTCGAAGCGCGACAGACGGCCGACCGCCGGAAGCGTCGAACGCGGCGCGGCGCCCGACGGCTCGATCCGCGGGGACGACCGCACAGGCCTCTCCCTTTTCGAAGCGAATCCGGTCAGGTCAGAAGGCTCTTGCCCGTCATGGCCTGCGGCGCGTCGAGGCCCATGAGGGCAAGCAGCGTGGGCGCGATGTCGCAGAGCGCCCCCCGGCGTCCGTCGAGCTCGCGCCCCGTGCCCGCGTAGTCCACCAGGACGAGGGGCACGAGGGCCGTCGTATGGGCCGTATGCGGCGTGCCGTCGTCGGCGATCATCTTGTCGGCGTTGCCGTGGTCGGCCGTCACGAGCGCGACGCCGCCCTTGCGCTCGAGCGCGGCCAGCACCTCGCCCACGCCCGCGTCCACGGCCTCCACGGCCGCCACCGCGGCGGGGATCACGCCCGTGTGCCCCACCATGTCGGGGTTGGCGAAGTTCACGACGTACACGTCGGCCGCGTCAGCGTCGATGGCCGCCGCCAGCGTCCGCGCCACCTCCGGCTCGCTCATCTCGGGCTGCAGGTCGTAGGTGGCCACTTTGGGGCTGGGGATGAGCGCGCGCTCCTCGCCCGCCTTCGGCTCCTCGCGCCCGCCGTTGAAAAAGAACGTCACGTGGGCGTACTTCTCGGTCTCGGCGATGTGGTACTGGCGCAGGCCCGCCGCGGCCAGCACGTCGGCCAGCACGTCCTCGGGAAACTCCTTGGGGAAGGCCACCGGCGCGGGGATGTCCGGGTCGTACTCGGTCAGGCACACGAAACCCACCTGGGGCCACGCCCCGCGCGCGAAGCCGTCGAAGGAGGGATCCGCCATCGCGCGCGTGAGCTCGCGGGCGCGGTCGGGACGGAAGTTGAAGAACACCACGGCGTCGCCGTCGCGCACGCCCCGGCCGGAAAGCGCCACGGGCTCGACGAACTCGTCGGTGACGCCGGCGGCGTAGGAGGCCTCCATCACCTCGCGCGCAGACGCGTCCGTGCGCGGCTCGGCCCGCACCACGGCGCGCCAGGCACGCTCGACGCGCTCCCAACGCTTGTCGCGGTCCATCGCGTAGTAGCGCCCGGAGATGCTGGCGATCTCGACGGCGCAGCCGTCGTCGGCAAGCTCGGCCACCACGGACTCGAGCTCTTCGAGGTAGCCCGCCCCGCTCTTCGGCGGCACGTCGCGGCCGTCCATGAAGCAGTGCAGGGCGATGCGGGCCACGCCGGCGGCCTTCGCGGCGCGCATGAGGGCGTAGAGATGGGCGTTGGAGGAGTGCACGCCCCCGTCGGACACGAGGCCCATGAGGTGCAGCGCCGCTCCAGGTTGGGCGGCCGCCGAGAACGCGCCGCCCAGCACGGGGTTCGCAGCCAGCGAGCCGTCGGCGCAGGCGCGGTTGATGCGCGTGAGCTCCTGGTGGACCACCCGTCCCGCGCCGATGTTGAGGTGCCCCACCTCGGAGTTGCCCATCTGCCCCGCGGGAAGGCCCACGGCCTCGCCCGACGCCTCGAGCCTCGTCCAGGGACGCTCGGCGAAAAGCGCGTCGAGGTTCGGCGTGCGCGCCTGGGAGATGGCGTTTCCGGGCCCCGGCTCGGCAAGGCCGAAGCCGTCCATGATCACGAGGCAGACGGGCAGCGCAAGGCCGTCCTTCGCCGTCCGGGCTTCTTCGAGTCCGCTCATTTCGCTCGCCTCCGCTCGCTTCGACAAGGGGTCACCGGCACGCCTCGACAAGCTGGACGAACGACTCCGCCTTGAGGCTCGCACCGCCCACGAGACCGCCGTCGATGTCCGGCTGGGCCATGAGGCCCTCCACGTTGCCCGGGTTCATGGAGCCGCCGTACAGCACGCGCATGGATTCGGCCGTCTCGGCGCCGAACAGCTCCGCAAGCGTCGCGCGGACGGCGGCGCACACGGCCTGGGCCTGCTCGGGCGTGGCCGTGCGGCCCGTCCCGATGGCCCAAATGGGCTCGTAGGCCACCACGCAGCGCGCGGCGTCGCGCGCGTCCACACCGGCGAACGCGGCGCGCACCTGGGCGGTGACGTACTTCTCGGTGGCGCCCTCTTCGCGCACCGCCAACGACTCGCCCACGCACACGATGGCGTACAGCCCCGCGCCGACGAGGGCCTTCACCTTGCGGTTCACGTCCTCGTTCGTCTCCCCGAACAGCTCGCGGCGCTCGGAATGGCCGACGATCGAGCACGCGCAGCCGATCTCTTTGATCATGGGGACGGACACCTCGCCGGTGAAGGCGCCCTTCGGCTCCCAGTACACGTTCTGCGCGCCGACGGCGATCTTGGTCCTGTCGAAATCGAGCACGGTCTTGGCGGGCTTGAGATCGACGAACGGCGGGCAGATGACGATGTCGAGCGCTTCGGGCCATTCCTTGTCGTACTGGTTCGATATCTCCTGCGTGAGCACCACCGCCTCGCCCACCGTGTTGTTCATCTTCCAATTGCCCGCCATCATCGGCTTGCGTGCCATGGGGCCTTCCTTTCCTTGGTTGTCCGCGCCTTCGCGGCGTCTGCCGAGAAGGCGCTCTGCCGAGCTTCTCGCATCCCGTCCTCAAGCCTGAAAGCCGACCATCCGGACGCCCTTCCCTGGTGCGGGCGCGATCGCGCCGAGGCCTCCGCGCCGACGCGAAGAGCGGCGCGGGAGGCGGCGTTCCTTCGGACGCGACGCCGATGGAAGAGGCGCGCTACCGCAACGCCTCCACGCCCGGCAATTCCTCGCCCTGCACAAGCTCCATCGAGGCGCCGCCGCCGGTGGAGATGAACGTCATCTTCTCGGCAAGGCCGAACTTGTTCACGGCCGCCACGCTGTCGCCGCCGCCGATGATCGTATCCGCGTCGGCGTTGGCCGCCACGGCCTCGGCCACGGCCCGCGTGCCCGCCGCGAACGGCTCCATCTCGAACACGCCCATCGGGCCGTTCCAGAACACGGTCTTCGCCTCGGCCACGGCCTCGGCGTAGAGCTTCGCCGTCTCGGGCCCGATGTCGAGGCCCATCATAGCATCGGGGATGGCGTCGGCCGAAACCGTGAGCGTTTCGGCATCTTCGGCGAAACGGTCGGCGCACACCACGTCCACCGGCAGAAGCAGCCGCACGCCGCGCTCCTCGGCCTTCGCGATCATCGCGCCCGCGCGCTCCACCCAGTCCTCTTCCTTGAGCGACGCGCCCACGGCCTTGCCCTGCGCGAGCAAGAACGTGAAGCACATGCCGCCGCCGATGACGAGCGTGTCGCACGTGTCCATGAGCGCGTCGATGACCTTGATCTTGTCGGACACCTTCGAGCCGCCGAGGATGGCGGCGAAGGGCCGCCTCGGCGCCTCGAGCATGCCCGTGAGCGTGGACACCTCGCGCTGCATGAGGTAGCCCGCGTACGCCGGCAGAAGCGCCGCCACGCCCGCCGTGGAGGCATGCGCCCGGTGCGCAGTGCCGAACGCGTCGTTCACGTACGCCTCGGCCAGCGCCGCCAGCTGCTCGCAGAAGGCGGGGTCGTTTTTCTTCTCGCGCTTGTCGAAGCGCAGGTTCTCCAGCAGAAGCACGTCGCCGTCGCCGAGCGCGGCGGCCTTCGCCTGCGCGTCGGGCCCCACGGTGTCGGCGGCGAAGGCCACGGGGCGGCCCAGAAGCTCGGCGAGGCGCAGCGCGGCGGGGCGCAGCGTGAACGCCTCCTCGAAGCCCTCCCCCGCCGGACGGCCGAGGTGGCTCGCGAGGATGACCCGCGCGCCGTCGCCGACAAGCTTCTCGATGGTGGGCAGCGCCGCGCGGATGCGGGTGTCGTCGGCCACGGCGCCGTCTTTCACCGGCACGTTGAAATCGACGCGCACGAGCACGCGCCTGCCCCGCGCGTCCAGTTCATCGATGGTTTTGATCTCGCTCATCTTCACTTCCTGTCGTGGATCCGCACGCGCCCGCCAGCGAGCGCAGCAATTCGTTCTGCTCCTCGATAAGCCGTATCTGCTCTTTACCCTGGCTCCTCAGATCCATAAGCCACCTCAATGCCAGAAGAGCCGCGATCACGGGCGCAAGGGCGATGGCCGCGGCGAGCGCATGCCATGCGACCTCGCACATGCCCTCCTCCTCTCCCGAAACGTCCCGGGCGAGACGGGCGGCACGAGGCCGCCCGTCGGCCAAGGGGAGGCTAGAGCAGTATCTTCACGAGGTCCTTCACGCGGTTGGAGTAGCCCCACTCGTTGTCGTACCAGCTGATGACCTTGGCGAAGTTGCCCTCGCCGCCCATCACCATGGTCAGGCCCGCGTCGAAGATGGAAGAGTGCGCGTCGCCCACGATGTCGATGGACACGATGGGATCGGTCTGGTACTCCAAGATGCCCGCGAGCGGGCCTTCGGCGGCAGCCTTCATAGCGGCGTTGATCGCCTCGACCGTCGCGGGCTTCTCCAGCTCCACCGTGAGGTCGACCATCGAGCCGTCCGGCGTGGGAACGCGCGTGGCGAAGCCGTCCAGCTTGCCCTTGAGCTCCGGCAGCACGAGCGACACCGCACGCGCGGCGCCCGTGGTGGTGGGGATCATGGACATGGCGGCGGCGCGGGCGCGGCGCAGGTCCTTGTGCGGCAGATCGAGGATCTTCTGGTCGTTGGTGTAGGCGTGGATGGTGTTCATGAACCCGCGCTTGATGCCGAACGTGTCGAGCAGCACCTTGGCCACGGGCGCCAGGCAGTTTGTGGTGCACGAGGCGTTGGAGATGATATGGTGCTTGTCCTTGTCGTAGTCGCCGTCGTTGACGCCCATCACGATGGTGATGTCCTCGCCCTTGGCCGGGCAGGTGATGACGACCTTCTTGGCGCCCGCGTCGATGTGCTTCTGGGCCAGCTCGCCGGTCTTGAAGATGCCGGTGGACTCGACGACCACGTCGACCCCCAGATCGCCCCAGGGCAGGTTGGACGGCTCGCGCTCGGAGAGTACCTTGAACGCATGGCCGTCGGCCACGATGCCGTCCTCGGTGGCCTCCACCGACGCGAACGCACGGCCATGGACGGAGTCGTACTTCAGCAGATGCGCCATCGTGGGGATGTCCCCCAAGTCGTTGACGGCCACGACCTCGAGGTCGGGGTCGTTCGCCATCGCGCGGAACACCAGCCGCCCGATGCGGCCGAATCCGTTGATGCCCACCTTCGTTGCCATGCGTATCTCCTTTCGTCAAGATACTCATTCGCCGTCGAAAAGACACCGCGATCATACCACGAGCGCTCTGCTCAGGCGCGCCTTCGGCCCGCTCTCCCAAGAAAAAGCCGACGAGCGGCGCGCGCCCGCGCCGCAACGTGGGCGCGTCAGCACACGCCGCGGAGCGAGCGCGTCGGCACCGGCACCTCTTCGAGACGCCGCGGCCTGGAACGCGAGCGCATCGACGCAGACGGCGCTTCGCGGCTCTGCGGCCTGAAGCGCGGGGACGCGGCGGCCCGAAGCGCGAGCGCGCGCCTCGAGACGCCGTCAGGCCCCTCCCCGTCCCTGCGCCTCGGCGGCCATCTGCTCGATGCGGCGGACGCGATGGTACACGGCGCTTTTCGACAGCGGCGGGTTCGCGCGCTGCCCGAGCTCCTTGAGCGTGGCGTCGGGATAGGCCACGCGCAGCTTGATGAACTCCTGCAGCGCAGGCGGCAGGTTGCCCATGCCGTGAGCCTCGAGCACCGTGCGGATGGCGAACAGCTGGTCCACCGAGGCGCTCGCGGCCTTCGCCTGGTTGGCGATCTCGGCGTTCGTCTGGCGGTTG
The DNA here is from genome assembly GCF_002899695.1 of Rubneribacter badeniensis. GTDB lineage: Bacteria > Actinomycetota > Coriobacteriia > Coriobacteriales > Eggerthellaceae > Rubneribacter > Rubneribacter badeniensis. The sequence goes on along the minus strand of NZ_PPEL01000002.1, from coordinate 78,008 downwards.
ACGTCGTTGCGCACGCTTTTGATGACGCGGGCGTTCTCCATCGCGAGCGCGCTTCTGTGCGCCCCGGCGAACGCGAGGAACTCGAGGATGGCGCTTCCGCTTTTGAGGTACACCATGAACGAGCTGCGGCGCTGCATGACGCGCGCGTTGATGCCCTTGCGCTCGAGCAGCTCCACGAGGCCTTCGGCCAAGTCCTCGCTCTCCACGGTGATCTCGAAGTGGAAGTCGCCGCGCGGGTCGGACACGAACCCGCTGCCGAGGAAGGCCCCGCGCAGGTAAGCGGCCATACAGCACTCCTTGGCGACGAGCGCGGGCTTCACGCCCAGCTCAAGGCCGCCCTCGACCGACAGCACGCCCATGTCGGACAGCGATTCGGCCAGCCTCGGCTGGGCCGGCACCTCGATGAGGTAGTTCGGCGTCTTGTGCAGCACGCTTCGGCGCACCGTGAGGTTCGTCTTGAGGTGGTACAGCTCGTGCAGAAGCTTGATGACGAGCCGCGCAACGCTCGGCGCGTCCGTCGCGATCTCGATGCGGTACCTGCCTTGGCCGCTGAAGAACAGCGTGCCCTCGATGCGCACGAGCGCCGCAAGCACAGCCTTGTCGCAGTGCGAGCACGTCGCGGGGACGCGCGCGAGCTCGTCTTTCACCTCCGCCGTGAACGACATAGCCTCAAAACCCCCGCGAACGCGTCGCGCAGAGCGGACGGATCATGCCAGGTGGGACGATGCGGATCGACAAGGTCGCGCGCGATGACCACCGGCCCTTGCGCCTGGACGGCCTGCACGTCGCGATAGTCCACCCGCACGGGACGCACATGGCCGCAGAGGGCCGAATCCGCCAGCCCCGAGGTGGACGCATACTCGGGCTCCGCTCCCGTCGCAGCGCTGAACAGCCCCGTTCCCGGGCTTTCGGGACGCAGCGGCACGGGCGTGTGCACGAGCACGTAATCGATGAGCCCCCGCATGCCGTGGTCCATGAGCGCCTCGACGTGCTCGCGGGCGGTGAGCCCCCACGTCTCGCCCTGCATATCGGCGAGCGAGCACACGAACAGCACCGACCCCCGCGAGGCGCGGACGGCGTCCACCACGCCGGGTACGAGCAGGTTCGGAATGATGGACGTGAACAAGGACCCGGGTCCGAGCACGATGAGGTCGGCTTCGCGGATGGCGTCGAGGGCGGGCGCGAACGGAACGATGCCCCCCTCGGCGCGCAGGCTCACCCGCTCGAGCGCCGTGCGCGAATGGCACGCGACCGCCTGCCCCTCGATGACGCGCCCGTCGCGCGTGCGGGCCACGAGCGTGACGCGGTCGAGCGTGGAGGGGTACACGCGCCCGCGCGCGCGCAAAAGCCGCTCGCAGATGGCGATGGCCTCGGGAAACGACCCCGCCGCATCCTCGAGCGCCGAGAGCATGAGGTTGCCGAGCGCATGATTGCGCGCGAACGGGAAACGGTACTTGAACGCCTTGGTCAGCGGATCGCCCGGATCCGCGGCCATGGCGGCGATGCACTTGCGCACGTCGCCGGGGGGCGTCACGTCGGCCTCCTCGCGCAGGATGCCGGTGGAGCCCCCGTCGTCGGCCATGGCCACGACGGCGCTCGTCTCAAGCCCCATGGACAGAAGCGTGCGGATGGACACGGGCGCGCCCGTGCCGCCGCCGATGACGACGGCGCGCATGAGCTCGCCTTCTGCGACGGGCGGGGCCGTCGGCTCGAGCGCGGCGAAGGCCGCGGTGGCCGACGGATCATGGGTGAAGGGCTGCGACGCCATGGCCCCTCCTCAGCCCCGCGACCCGGATGCGGGGGCGGCGGGAGCGGCGGCGAGGCTTCCGTCGGCGCGTTCGGCCAGCGCGAGGTCGCGATGCGCGATGCTCACGCGGTAGCCCTTCGCCTTGAGGTAGTCGGCGGTGGACTCGGCCAGCGCCACGCTGCGGTGCTGGCCGCCCGTGCATCCCACGGCGATGGCGAGTTGCTGCTTGCCCTCGGCCACGTAGCCGGGCATGACGACGTCGAGCAGCGCGCGCCACTTCTCCTGGAACTCCTCCGTCTCCGGACGGTACAGCACGAAATCGCGCACAGGGGCGTCGAGGCCCGTGAGCGCGCGCAGGTCGGGATCGTAGTAGGGGTTCGGCAGGAAGCGCACGTCCATGACGAGGTCGGCGTCGAGGGGCGAGCCGTGCTTGAACCCGAAGGAGTAGACGGTCACCGAGAGCGCGTCGCGCTCCTCTCCCGGCGCGATGAGGTCGCGGATGGCGGCGCGCAGCTTCGGCGGCAGCATGTCGGTGGTGTCGATGACGTGGTGCGCGCTCGCGCGCAGCTCTTGGAGAAGCTCACGCTCGCGCTCGATGCCCTGGCTGATGGAGCCTCCGTCCTCGCAGAGAGGATGGCGCCGGCGGCTGGACTTGTAGCGCGCGACGAGCTTCTCGTCGGCGGCGTCGAGGAAGATGACGCGATGGTCGATGCCCCGGCGGTTGAGGGCGTCGAGCTCCGAGGCGAGCTGGGGGAAGAAGTCGCGGTTGCGCGCGTCGCACACCACGGCGAGGCGGCGTTTTCCGTCGGGCTGCCCCGGCATGCCGGCGAGCTCGAGCAGGTTGCCGATGAGGCTCGAAGGCAGGTTGTCCACGCAGAAGTAGCCCAGATCCTCGAACGCGTGCATGGCCTCCGTACGGCCCGCGCCACTCATGCCGCTGACGACGACGAGCTCGGGCATATGTTCGAAGGAGGGGTTCTCGCCCTTTCCAACCGGCCTCTTCTGTGTCGTTTCGCCCATGGCGCTATCCTTCCGTCTCGGATCGCACGGCCCCGGCGCTCGCCGCGGTCGCTCGCGAGCACGCGGGGTCGGAGGCCTCGCCGCCCGCATCGCGGCCATCGCCTCCCACGACGCGCTCGTCCTTGCGCTCCCTATTATACTGCTGCAGCACGCGGTAGAGCTCCTCGGCCACCTCTTCGGGCACGACGCGCGCCGCCTTGATCTCCTCGAGCGTGGCGGATTTCAGGTTCCTGAACGACTTGAACGCCTTGAGCAGCGCCTTCTTGCGCACCGGCCCCATGCCCGTCACGTCGTCCAAAATGGATGCCGTCATGCCCTTGCCGCGCAGCTCGCGGTGGAACGTGATGGCGAAGCGGTGCGCCTCGTCGCGGACCTGCTTCACCAGATAGAGCGAGGCCGAGCCGCTCGGCAGCACGACAGGACCCGTGTCCTGCCAGGGCACGAACAGCTCCTCGTCGCGTTTGGCAAGGCCGCACATCGCGATGTCGTCGATGCCCATCTCGTCGAACATCTCGAGCGCCGCGGACAACTGCGGCTTGCCGCCGTCGAGGATGATGAGGTCGGGCTTGCTGCCGAAGCGCGCATCGGCCATGCGCTCGGGCGCGTAGCGACGGCTCATCACCTCCTGCATGCTCAAAAAGTCGTTCGCCTCGTCGAGCGGCGTCTTGATCTTGAAACGACGGTACTGGTTCTTGTCGGGCTTGCCGTTCGTGAACACCACCATCGAGGCCACCGTGTAGGAGCCGTGGATGGTGGAGATGTCGAAGCACTCGATGCGCATCGGCGGCGCATCGAGGGCAAGGGCGCTCTCCAGCTGCAGGAGCGCGTCGTTGATGCGCTTGTCGTCGTAGTTCGTGCGCACTTTGTAGCGCATGAGCGTGTGCTTCGCGTTCGTCTCGGCCATGCCCACGAGCTCGGCCTTCTCGCCCTTGCGCGGCGCGGTGAGGCGCACTTTCGCGCCATGGGGGCTCGCCAGCTTGCTTGTGAGCCACGCCTCCATGGCCTCCTTGTCCTCCGGCGCCTCGCGCAAGATGACCTCGTGCGGGATGGAGGTGGTGGCGTCGTAGTAGCGCAAGAGGAACATATGCAGAAGATCGTCGTCGGGGACGTCCCTGCCGCGGTCGAGCACGAACTCGTTCGAGTTGATGATGCGGCCCTCACGCACCATGAACACGTGCACGCCCGCCACCGTCTCCTCGCGGAAAAGGCCCACCACGTCGGCGTCGAGGTTGCGCGCGGACACGGCATGCTGCCTGTCGGCGAGGCCGTTGATCGTGTCGATGCGGGCCTTGATGCGGGCGGCGCGCTCGAAGTCGAGCTCGGCGGCCGCCTCTTGCATCTCGGCGGTCAGCTCGTCGACGAACTCGCGATGCTGGCCCGACAGGAAGCGCTCGATGCGCTTGACGTTCGCCTTGTACTCTTCGGGCGCGATGCGCCCGCAGCACGCACCCGGGCCGAGGCCCACGTGCGCGTCGAAGCACGGGCGCGCGTCGCGCTCCATGAGGGCCAGCGGATCCTTCTCGAGGCGGCGTTTCAGCTGCCGCCAATCGGCGCACGACGAAGCGCACAGCGGCACCACGCGCCGGGCGATGTCCACCATCTCGCGGGCAGCGCGGCTGTCGGTGTAGGGGCCGAAGTAGCGCGTGTCGGGCCGGTGCTTCTCCCGCGTGTACTTGATGGCGGGGAACACGTCGCCTTTCGTGAGCGCGATGAAGGGGTAGGACTTGTCGTCTTTGAAGTCGGCGTTGAAGAACGGCGCATGCTGGTTGATGAGGTTCTTCTCGAGCACGAGCGATTCGTGCTCGTTCTCCACCACGATGTAGTCGAAGCTGTCGATCTGGTCGACGAGCAGGGGGATCTTCGCGCGCTCGTCCTGGTAGTTCACGTACTGGCGCATGCGGGCGCGCAACTGCTTCGCCTTGCCGACGTAAATGACCTGGCCCTGCGCGTCCTTCCACAGGTACACGCCCGGCAGCGCGGGCACGCTTTCGAGCTCGCGCTTGATGCGATCGAGCTTGGCTTGGCGCTCGGCGGCGGGCACGGCATCCGGATCGAAGGCGCGCACGGCGTCCTCGAGCGCCGGACGGCGGCGGCCCTCGCGCTCGAGGCGTGCGAGGGCGCCGGGGCCGTCGCCTTCCAAGCGCGCGAAGCCGCCCCCGTCGCCGTCGGAAAAAGGAACCTCGCCAGGTTGTCTGCATTGCTCGTCCATGCCGCCAGTATAGCAAACCCGCGAAGCTCCCCGCGCCGCGGCACACAAGGCAAACAGATGTTCCACATGAAACGCGTGCGGCGAAAGCGGGCGGCCTCCGACGGAGATTGCGGAGTCAGATGCGCGCCTCGCGCGAGCATGCCGCGCCCCTCTCGAAAAGCGGCGCGTCGGCAACCGCCCTCACGGCTTCGAGATCGCGCGGGAAGGATCGACGTTGCGCAAAAGCGAGGGGTCGGCGTAAAGCTCGCTCACCATGAGGTCGCGCGAGCGCAGCTCGTGATGCTCGCCCGAAAGCAGGTTCTCAAAGAAGCGGAGCAGATACGACGCATCGGGCATCACTTTCGCCTTGGCGTTTCGGTAGTTCGCACGCACGAGCGCATCCCGAAAATAGCGCGCATGGCGCGCAAACGGCTCGTTGTCCGCATCAAACCCCAGGTAGCGCAGGTAGAGGACCGTGAACACGGCCACCGTGCGCGTGTTGCCCTCCACGAACGGGTGCACTTGCCACAGTCGCGCGACGAACCGAGCAAGGTGGGCGATGCCCTCCTCGTCAAGATCGGCGCCGTACACGTAGCCGAACTCCTCATCGAACAGAAACGCGAGCGACCGTTCCACAAGCGAGGGGTCGGCGTACACCACGCTGTCGCCGTTGAGGACAAGCTCGCTTTTCTGCAGCGCGACGGTTTTGTACCTTCCCGGCTCGTACACCTGGGGGTCAAGGTCGCGAAACAGCTCCTCGTGAATGACGGAGAGCATCGACGGCATGAAAGAGAAGGCCCCGCGCGAGAGCGCTTCCACGATGCGCTGGCTCACCAAGTCGGCCTCGCGGCAATCATCCCCGTCTGCGGCGGTCGCGGCCTGGGAGCCAAAGCCTCGGTGCGGACGCTCGCGGTAGTAGGCGCGCAGAATCCGGCCCGTCTCCTCGATGCCGCGAACGCCGGACGCATGCTCGCGGGCAAGGGAGAGAAGGTAGTCCGACGGAGCCAGCCCGTCAACCTGCTGCAGCCCCGTCGCGACGTCCCAGTAGCCCCGACGCAGGACGGGATCGGCCGTCTCGCGCACGGGCTCGTACGAGAAATCCGATGGGTTGTCCGCGGTCATGCCCTCCCCTTTCCGAAAGACGATGCCGCCAGTATAGCAAACCCGCGAAGCTCCCCGCGCCGCGGCACCAAAGGCAAACAGATGTTCCACATGAAACGCGTGCGGCGAAAGCGGGCTCCGGATGGCCGCGGCTCGAGCAGAAGGCGCTGCAAAGCGGGGGCGGGAAGGCGGCGAAGCGGAAGCGGAGGGCTCCCGGCAGCGCGCGCCTTCGTCGGAGACGTCGGCGCGCGCTCCTGCGGGGCGGCGCTTCGCGGTCGCCGCGGCTACGCGAGATCGCGGTCGGCCGCCCACATGCGGGCGTACTTGCCGCCCCTCGCCAAAAGCTCGTCGTGGGTGCCCTGCTCGAGCACGCGGCCGTCACCGATCACGGCGATGGCGTCCGCCCCGCGCACGATGGGAAGCGTGTGGGCCACCATGACCACCGTCTTGCGATGCGAGAGCAAATTCGCGACGGCCTCCTTCACGGCAAGCTCGTTCTCGATGTCGAGCGACGCCGTGGCCTCGTCCAAAAGCACGATGGGCGCCTCGCGCAAAATCGCCCTCGCTATGGACAGGCGCTGGCGCTCCCCGCCCGAAAGCCTGCCGCCCCCCTCCCCGATGCGCGTCTCGTAGCCTTGGGGAAGCGCGCGGACGAACCCGTCGGCGTTCGCGAGCCGGCAGGCCTCCTCCACCTCCTCGTCGCTCGCGTCGGGGCGGGCGTAGCGGATGTTGGCCCTCACCGTGTCATCGAACAGGAACACCTCCTGGTCGACGATGGACATGCCCGCAAGCACGCTCTCGGGCGCGAAGCCCGCCGTGTCGACGCCCCCGATGCGCACCCTCCCGCGATCCGGCCGGTAGTACTGCGCCACCAGGGAGAGCGCCGTGGACTTGCCGCATCCCGAATCGCCCACGAGCGCGGTGAGCTTGCCCTGCTCGCACACAAGGTCGAGGCCCTCGAACACGGGCGCGTCCGGCTCGTAGGCGAAAAAGACCCCCTCGAGCGAGACGGCCGTGCCGCAGGCGGGCAGCGGCTCGAGGCGGCCCTGCTCCTCAGGCTCCTCGACCACGGCCTGGATGCGCCGTTTGGCTATCATGAGGTTCTTGTAGGCGGTGAGGTCGACGAATATCCCGGTGGTCAGCTTCACGACGAACAGAGGCAGCATGATGATGAGCAGGAAGGACGCGACGTCCAGCTCGCCTGCAAGCCACGCGTCGCCGCACACCAGCATAAGGGCGGGCAGCCCGAGCCCGACGAGCGCGAACACCACCGCGCCGGGAGGCGTGACGGCCGCCTCGTAGCGGTACGAGACGTCGGAGTAAGCGCGCATGCTGGCCACGACCGCCTCGTTGTCAACGCCGCCGACGCCGTAGGCGCGCAGCGTCTGCATGCCCGAGACGTGCTCGACCACCTTGCTCGTGTTCGACGCCTGGATGGCGCTTTTGCGCGCGCCGAAGGTGCGCACCTGCCGCCACGACCACCACAGACCCGGAACGAGCAGGGCGAACATGAGCGCCACGATGATGCCGGCCGGAGCGTGAAGCCAGGTCACGAAGCACGTGAGCATGACGCCGAGCGTGACGTTCTTCACGAGGCTGCCCGTCTTGTGCGTGAGAACCTGCTCGTAGTCGCTCACGTTGGACGTGAGCGCGTTCAGGTAGTCGCCGCTCGTGCGCTCCGTGAAACGCGAAAGCGGTATGCGCTTGATCTTGTCGCCCAGAAAGACGCGGACGTTGCGGCTGACCTCGGCCCCGCCCACCTGCCCTTGCACGTAGCCCCAGCCGTAGACGGCCAGGCGCACCGCGAAGACGGCGGCCAGCGCGCCGGAGACGAGGAGCACCGACCCCAGGTCGAAGCCGCCGGCGAACACCTCTTCGATCACCAGGTAGACGAGGACGAAGTTGCAGCCATCCAGCAACCCTTCGATCACGGTGCAGGCCACCGACGCGTGGATCTTGCTATTCTTCGCGAACACGTTCTCGGCCGCATCAGGCATGGCGGGCCTCCTTTCCGGCAAGCGGCTCGGCAGATGCCGCGCGTGCGCCCGCGGCCGGCGCGACGAAAGAGGGCGCCGAAGGATCGGGCGGCGCAAGAGGATCGGGGGCAGACACCGGATCGGGGGCAGAGGCGCCGGATGCGGAGACGGGGGCGCCTGCCGCAGGCGCGGAAGCCGAAGCCGAAGCGCCGAAGCCGATCTCAAGGCTGCGCGCGCGATCGTAGTCGGCCCAGGCCCGAGCGTAGTAGGGGCATCGCCTGAGCACCTCTTCGTGCTCGCCGACGCAGCTGAGCCGGCCGGCCTCGACGACGGCCACCCGGTCGCACGTCCGCACGACGCCCAGCCGATGGGCCACGACGATGACGGTCTTGCCCGCCGAGAGGTTGGCGATGGCGGCGTCGATCTCCAGCTGGTTTTCGGGATCGGCCGCGCTCGTGGCCTCGTCGAGGATGAGGATGGGCGCGTCCTTCAAGATGGCGCGGGCGATGGCGATGCGCTGGCGCTGACCGCCGGACACCCGGTTGCCGAGCGACCCCATCTCCGTGTCGTAGCCCTGCGGAAGGTCCATGACGAAGTCGTCGATGCGGGCAAGGCGGGCGGCCTCGCGCACCTCCTCGAGCGAAGCGTCCGACCCCATGCGGATGTTCTCGAGGATGCTGCCGCTGGTCAGAAACGTTTTCTGGAACACCACGGCCACGTTGCGCAAAAGGTCGTCGTAGTCGATGTCGCGCACGTCCACGCCGCCTATCCTCACCGTGCCGGCCGTCGCGTCGTAGAATCGGCTGACAAGCTCGACCATCGTCGACTTCCCGGCGCCGCTCGGCCCGACGACGGCCAAGCGCTCCCCCTCGCGCACCGAGAGGTCGATGCCGCTCAGCACCTCGACCGAGCCGTCGTAGGAGAAGCCCACGCCGGAAAGCTCGATGTCCGCGCGGTCGGGAAAGGGCCGCCCACCGCCGAACGCGGGCACGTCCAAAAGCTCCTGCACGCGTCGGGCCCCGCTTCCCACCTGGGCGAGCTTCGTGCCGATCTCCTGGAGCAGGCGTATCTCGGTGAGGTAGAGCGAGCCCACGAACGCGAACAGGAGGTAGGTGGAGCCGGCAACGGCGCCCGTGGCGAACATCCAGCCGCCCAGGGGCACCATGATGAGCAGGCCGCATTCGATCACCACGAGGTAGGCCGCGTAGCCCGGCCCGGTCTTGCGCGCGATCTCGCACCACAGCCCGTGCTCCTCGTCGATGGCCCTGCGGAACCGCGCGAACGAGGCCGTGCCCATGTCGAGGGCCTTGACGGTGCGCATGCCTCCCACGTACTCCACCATGACGGCGTTCATGCGCGCGAGCGCCGCGGTGGCGCGCTCCATGACCTTGCTCATGCGCGAGAAGATGACGCCCAGGATGACCAGGGCGCAGGCGAAGGGGACGAGCGTCGCCAGCGCGAGCGGCGCGTTCACCGAGCACAGGAAGGCGAAGGCCGCGACGGGACCGGTCAGGTACATGAACGCCTCGGGGATGCTGTGCGCCAAGAACAGCTCCAACCGCTCGACGTCCTCCACGAGCACGGTTTTGATCCGGCCAACGCCCCGCTCGTCGAGCGCGCCGAGCGGGGCGTGGGCCAAATGGTCCATCACGCGGCAGCGCACGTCGAAGAGCGTCTTGTACGCGCCTTTGTGGGACAGCACGCTCGAAGCGGCGAAGCACGCGTATTGGAGCACGCAGCCCACGGCGGTGAGCAGGGCGTTGTCGCGCAGGGTCGAGGAGGTGCACGTGCCCTCGTAGGCCGCGCGCATGATGTTGAACACGCCCAGGTACCCCACCATGGTCATCAGCCCTGCGATGGAGGCGCATGCCACCGACGCGAACAGGTAGCGCTTGTTCGCTCCGGCCCACGAGAGCACGAGCGAGAACGGACCGGGGCGCTTGCCCGCGGGCGCGCCCGAGCCGGACGGCGGCGCGGACGACGCGCTCTTCTTTGATTCAATCGGACTTCCCAAAAGGAGCCTCCTTTCCCGATGCTCTTTCGCGAAAGCGAGCATATCCCCCTATGGAATGCGAATAGATGCGAACGGGACGCCATGTCCGAACCACGTCGAATCGCGTCCGATCGGATTGGCGAAAACGACAAGCCCGTCTCGGACGCGCGCCGGCAACGGCCGACCCGCTCGCAACGGCGGGCCCTGAACGGAGAAGGGGCGCTTCGCCCCTCCTCGAGCGCGCCGCCCCCGCCTCGGCGACGGCACCCTCCGCGCTCAGCGCGCCTCGGCGAGCAGCGCGCGCACGCCCGCGAGGTCGCCCTCCACGACGGCCTCGCGCGCGACGCGGCCCTTCTCCACGAGCAGCGCGCGGTCGCAGGCGCGCGCGACGAACTCCAGATCGTGCGTCACCACCAGAACCGCGCGGCCCTCGTCGGCCAGCCGGCGCACCAGATCGGCGACGGCCCTCATGCCGCCCAGGTCGAGCCCGCTCGTCGGCTCGTCGAACACGAGCAGCCGCTTCCCGCTCGCAACGCACGCCGCCACGGCCAGACGCTGCTTCTGCCCGCCCGACAACGTGGCCGGATGGCGCTCCTCAAGCCCGGCGAGGCCCAAGCCCTCGAGGATCTCCCCCACGCGCTTCGCCGGCGGCCGCTCGCGCTTTCCCAGCCCGAACGACACCTCGGCCTCCACGCTGTCGGCGAACAGCTGGTAGTTCACGTCTTGGAACACCATCGAGGCCGCCCGCAAACGCTCCTTCGGCCCGGCGGGCGCGCCGTCGAGCGCCGCCGCGCCCGCCGATTCGCGATGCAGCCCCACCGCCGCACGGCACAGCGTCGACTTCCCCGCGCCGTTCGCGCCCACGAGGGCGACCACCTCCCCGGCGAAAAGCCGGACGTCGGCGCCCCCGAGCGCTTCCCGCCTGCCGTAGGCGGCCTTGACGCCCGACAGCGCGAGCACGGGGCGCCCTCCCGCCGCGGCGCGCCGCCTTGCGCCGGGCCGGCGAGGGGCGGCGCGCACGTCGGACAGGTCGCGCGTGCGCAGGCCGAGGGCGGCCAGCTCTTCGGCGGGAAGCGCCCAGAACGCGTCTTTGCCGAAGCGTCGAACGATGCGGCCCTCCCCCATGACCACGACCTCGTCCACCGCCTCCGACAGCCACCACAGCCGATGCTCGGCGACGAGCACCGCCGTCCCCCTCCTCTTCGCCTCGAGCACGTATCCGGCCAGCGCCTCGATGGACGCCTCGTCGAGGTTGCTCGTCGGCTCGTCCAGCACGAGGTTCGCCGGACGGGCCGCCCACGCGCCCGCGTAGGCGACGCGCTGCTTCTCCCCGCCCGACAGCTCGAAGATGCTACGGTCGGCCAGCGCCTCGAGCCCCAGCTCGGCGATCGTCTCGCGCACCCGCGCGCGCACGCGCTCCTCGGGCCACGCCAAGCTCTCGAGCGCGAAGGCCACCTCTCCCGTGGAGTCCACGTTGAAGAACTGGGTGCGCGGGTTCTGGAACACGCTGCCCACGCGGGCGGCCATCTCCCAGCTCTCGAGGCCCGACGCGTCCCGCCCGTCCACGAGCACGCGTCCCGACAGGTCGCCGGGGAAGAACGCGGGCGCAAGCCCGTTCGCCAGCCGCGTCACCGTGGTCTTGCCGCATCCGGACGGACCGCATACGAGCACGCACCGGCCCGCCTCGACGCTCAGGCTCACGTTCCGCACGCCTTCGGGCGCAGGGCCGGCCCCGGCGCCCCCACGGTAGGAGAAGCTCGCGTCGCACAGCTCGATCATGCGGCCTCACCTCCCCGCGCCGAGCGCGCCGCACGCGATCGCCGCCGCCAAAACGAGCACGCCCGCGGCCACGAGCACGCCGTCGGCGACCCGAAACTCGATATGCGTGAAGCACGTGCGCGGAGCCGGGTTCTCGATGCCGCGGGCGACGCTTGCCATCGACAGCTCGTCGGCCACGTTCGACGCGCCCATCATGAGCGGCACGTACAGGCACTCCACCGTCATGCCCGGACGGCGCAAGAACCCGGCCAGGCTCGGACTCACGCCGCGCATGCGCATGGCGTCTTTGATGAAGCGCCAGTCCTCGCGGATGGCGGGCACATAGCGCAGCATCACGGCCAAGGGGATGGTCACCTGGCGCGGCACGCGCATGCGCGACAGGGCGCTCATGAACTCGTTGACGTGCGTGGTGGACACGACGACCGCCGCCAGAAGCCCGCAGGGAAACACCTTGCGCAAGAGCAGGAAGAACGACGACAGCATGGTTTTGAGCATGCCGGCGTCCAGCTGGGACACCGCGAGCATGCACGCCATCGCCACCGCGTACAGCGCGAGCATGCCGAGCGCAAGGCGCGCCCTCCCCGCCGCGACGCCGAAGGCGACGACGAGCAGCATCATGAGCGCCTCGAACCACAGCCCCGGGGAGAAGAACACCGCGAGCGCCCACAGAAGCAGCAAGGCGAGCCCGGCCCGCGGGTCGGCCCGAAAGGGGCGGCGGGAGCCGCCCGCGCGCAACGCGGCCGAGGCGGAGTCGCGAGGCGGCTTTCGGGAAAGGCGGCCATCCTCGCGCAACGCCTCGCGCGCAACGCGCCCTTCCGAGCCGCGCCGCGCCTCGTCCGCAGCGCGGCCCGCCTCTGCGGCACGACCGCTCATGCGGTGACGCCCGCCTTCTCGAACTGCTTCTTCAAAAGCCTGCGTCCCACGAGCCCGCTTGCGAGGGCGCACGCGAGCGTGAGCGCGACCATGGCCGGAAGCACCCAATCGGCGCCGGTGGCCAGCATCGTGTCCATGTAGGACTGCTCGGTCCCCTTGCCGGTCAGATACGACGCGTAGCCCGACGGATCGATCCACAGCATGAGGTAGGAACCCATGGGGTTGAGCGAGAACACGAGGAAGCTCGCGAGGTTGAGGGCCTTGTTGCGAAACGCGCCCGCGCCGGCCACGAGGTCGGCCGCCACGCCGAGCACGACGAGCGCCACCGACCACAGCCAGTACATGCCCGTCACGAACATGATAAGGCCCTCCACCACGCCGAGGATGACGATGGGGCCGTGCTTGGGCACCTTCGCGACGAGCAGCAGGTACACCGGCCCGGTGAGCAGCGCCGCGCCCGCCGGCATGAGGAAGGTGAGCACGGGATTCGGGGCGAACAGCATGCTGCCCACCATCATGAACACAAAGTACAGCGCGATGAACACGCCGCACGTCACCAGATCGCGGGCGGTGAGCCCCTTCTTGTCGGATTGCATGGCCGAGCGCATGGCGAAACTTCCTCCTTCTTCTTTCTTCGGCTTTTCGTGAACGAGAGATAACCTCAGCTAACAAAAGGGTATGATACGCAGAGGGAGGAGGACGCAGGGCGAGCGCCGCTTCCGCGCGTCCGATCGCCGCATCGTCGCGTCCGATCGTCGCAAAGGCCCGTCCGGCCGTCGGCGAAGGCGTCCGGACGCCCCGCGCGGCGCAGCCGCCGCGCCCGACCGCCGCGGGATCCGGACGTCGGAAGGCGCGTCGTCGCCCAAGCCCGCATCGCGCCGATCGCCGCGAGCCGCACGCGCGCGACGCGCCCGACCGTCCGAGCCTCGGCCGCACGCCGGCCAGACCGCCGCCCCTCGCGGCACCCGACACCGCATCGAAGGGAGAAAGCATGAGCAACCGCCCGCCTTCGCACGACGTCATCCACGCGCCCTCGCTCGCGCGGATCGGGTTCGAGGAGTGCGCGCCGCCCGCAGGGTTCTGCCCTCTGTGGCGCTCGTATCGCGACGACGGGGAGGCGACGGGCAGCTTCCACGTGCTGGCGCCCACGGACCGCTGGCAGATCGCCATCCACGACTTCACGCCGCAACGCGACACCGTCATGGAGTTCGAGCTGCCCGAGTACTTGAGCGTGGCCTGGCACGAGTCCATATCGGGCGAGGAGTTCACGCCGTACCGGCGCCTGCGGGCGCGAAGCATCTGGGGGTTCTACAGCGGCGACGGGGGCTGGCGGGGCCTTGTGCACGGCGGCGTGCCCGTCAGGTCGGTGTCCGTCGAGGTGCGTCCCGAGATGTCGCGCGCTTGGCTCGAAAGCGAGTACGACGGGCAGTTCGAGCGCGTGCGCGACGCCTTCGCCTCGCTCAACGACGGCGACGGGTCGCCCGAGCTGCGCGCGCTGCTCGCAGGGCTGTGGCCCCGGTCGGGCGACGAGCGCCGCAGCCAGCTGTACTACGAGGGCAAGGTGTTCGAGGCCATGGGGCTGATCGTCGAGCGCACGAAGGCGCGCGCAGCCGCGCCGGGGCGCGCCGTCGCGCCCGAGGACCGCGAGCGCATCCGCGAGGTCGCGCTCTACATCGACGACCACTGCGCACGCACCCTCACGGTCGACGACCTCGCACGCGCCGCGTGCATGAGCCCCACGAAGTTCAAGCAGTGCTTCAAAGCCGTCACCGGCTCGACGCTCACGCGCTACGTGCAAGGGCGGCGCGTCGCCCTCGCCGAAGCCCTGCTGCGCCAGCCCGACCTGTCCATCGAGCAGGTGGCCCGCGCCGTGGGCTACGCGTGCGCGAGCCGCTTCAGCGAGCTGTTCCGGCGCGAGACGGGGCTTCTCCCCAGCGAGTACCGCGCAGAGACGCGCTGAGGCCGCTCAACGGAAACGCTGCGCGGCGGCCCGCCGCGCGCCATCGCGCCATCGCGCCGAAAAGCGACGCCCACAAGGCCCGACGCGCGCCGTCTGCGCCGCACGCGGGCAGCGCTTGGCGCGAAGGCGTCGGCCAGGGCGCGGGCGGCCTCGGAGCGGATCTCACATGAGCTGGTGGAACCCTTCTATCAGCACGGGGACGAGCGCCGAGCAGATCACGCCGTTGAGCACCGAGAGCACCACCGTCTCGCCGTTCGTGCAGCGGATCATCATCGGCAGCGTCGTGTCCTCGCTCGTGGCGCCGGCGGGCGCGATGCACGAGGGGTAGTTGAGGTGCCGCGCGATCCACGGGATGCAGAAAAACGACAGCATCTCGCGCAGCAGGTTCGCCAGAAACGTGATGCTGCCCACCTGCGCGCCCGCGATGCCGGTCATCATGACCCCGGCGAGGCTGTACCAGCCCAGCCCCGATGCCACGGCAGCCCCTTCGGGAAGCGAAAGCCCCGCAAGCGGCGCACACAGAAGCCCGCCCACCACCGACCCGGCCACGATGCCGGCGGGGATGACGAGCACGCGCACATGGTACTGCCGGAGCTTCCCGACAAGCCCGCGGCTGCCCCCCACGCTGATGCCGACGAGGAACATGAGCGCGTAGAGGACGGCGTCGGAGCCGCTTGCCACAAGATCGACGGGCGCGATCGAGACGCCCGCGAGGCCGTACGCGACGCCGAGCGAAAGCGCCCCCACCGCCATGCCGATCATGAGGGCTTCGCCGGCGCTCGACGGCGCGTCCTTGCGCGCAGCCTCCATGCGAGGCCCGGCCGGACGGCGCGCGACGTCGCCCATCAGGGCGTTCGTGAGCACGTACACCGCCGCCGTCGACAGCGCCGCGGGCACGACGCAAAACAGCGCGCTCGCCCAGCCCACGACGGCAAGCTCCTCGACGAACCCCTCGCGCCCGCCGAGCGTCGCGCCCATCGCGAAGATGAGCAGGGCCGTGGCCACAAGCGTAAGCTTCTCGACCAGCCCTTTCAGCCGCTCGGGGAACACGGTCGCCCCCACAAGCACGCCCGCCGCCATCGTCGCCAGCACCTCCACGCCGCGCCCTTTCTCTCTTCCGTCGTTTCGCCGGGAGAGAGTATACCCGAACGACGCCCAAACGCCAGGGCGCAAGCCGGAAGGCCTCGCGCGCTTTCGAGCGCATTCCGCTTTCTTTCGCAGACGCCGCGTTTCTCCAAAGCGCGGCGCGAGCCCCATATCCGCATCGCCGAAGCCTTCGGCAACCCGCCCGCGCCGCTAAGGCGCCGCACTCCTCGCTCGAATCGAAGCGCGGACGCCGCCGCCATCCCGCAGACGAGCGCGCCGCCCAGCCGCATCCACGCCCGCCAAGCGCCTCATTCGCTCCCCCACGAGGGCCCGAACGGGGATCACCCCCGGCCGTCTCCCTCCTGCAGAGCCGCGAAGGCGGCCTTCATGGTGGGGTTGTTCCGCGTCAGCCGCTTGATGGTGAGGTCCTGGGCCTTGTCGTTAGCCAGGCGCAGGTTGCGCTCGCTGCCCAAAAGCGCGTCTTTGGTCTTCTGCAAATGGTCGATGGTCTTGTCGATCTCATCGATGGCCTGCTGGAACTTGCGGCTGGCCAGCTCGTAGTTGCGACCGAACTTCGCCTTGAAGTCCTCCATCTGCTCCTCGAAGCGCGTGACGTCGACGTTTTGGCTGCGGGCGCGGGCAAGCTCCGCCTTGTACGTCATAGCCGACAGCGCCGCGTTGCGCAGGATCGAGATGATGGGGATGAAGAACTGCGGGCGCACCACGTACATCTTCTCGTAACGGTAGCCCACGTCCACGATGCCCTCGTTGTACAGCTCGCTCTCGGGCTCCAGGAGCGTGACGAGCACGGCGTACTCGCAGCCCTTCTTGCGCCGGTCGGCGTCGAGCTTCTTGAGGAAGTCCTCGTTTCGGTGCTTCGTGGCCGTCTCGTCGTTCTCGTTCTTCATCTCGAACATGATGGACACCACCTCGGTGCCGTCCTCGTCGCACTCGCGGAACACGTAGTCGCCCTTCGTGCCGTCCACCACGTCGTTGTCCTTCTCGAAGTACGCGCGCGGAAACGCCGTGGCGCGCAGCTTGTTGAACTCGGCCTCGCAGTGCTGCTCAAGCGACTCGCCCACCATCTTCGTGGACAGGCGCGCCTTCATGTCCTTGTAGCGCGCGATCTCCTCGTCTTTGTAGGATATGAGCTCGTCTTTGGCCCGCAGCTTGGTCGCCATCTCCTCGCGCAGAGCGCTCGCCGCGCGCTCCCCTTCGGCGCGCACAAGCTCCACCTGGGCCGCCAGGGCGTCGCGCTCGCGCTCGAGCGCCGCGCGCGCCTCGGCCACCGCCAGCTGCTTCTCCGCGGAGACCGCCGCGTTCTGGACGGACAGCTCGCGCTCGAGCTGCGCGATGCGCGCGTCGCGTTCGGCCGCGGCGTCGGCCAGAGCGCGGGCGTGCTCGGCTTGAACGGCGCGCTCGCGCGCTTTTTGATCGCGCTTGAGGGCCTCGATGCCGGCGGCCCCTTCGCGCTTGGCCGCTTCGAGCAGCGCCTCCAGCTCGGCGATGCGCGCCGCGCTCGAGGCTGCGCCCTCCTGGGCGCGGCTGCGCTCCTGCGCCACCGCCAAACGCACCGCCTGCTCCCGCTGCTCGACCAGGCTCCGCTCGCGCTGCTCAAGCTCCCGGGCGAACTCGCTGTCGCGTATCTGGCTCACGATCTTCGCATAGCCCGTCTCGTCAACCTGAAACACCGTCCCGCACTGGGGGCACTTGATCTCGTTCATGCTCGCTCCTCCTTCGCGTCGAAACGATTCTACCCCATCGCGAAACGCGCAGCCGACCCGCTTTCGGTACAGACGAAAACTTCGAACGCGCTATCATGGCTCCAACGCGCAAAGCCTGCGCTCGGCGCGCCTGCGAGACGGCGCGGCCCGCATCCGACGCGGCGCCCGCCGCAACGGAAGGCGCATGCCGAGCCAAACGCGTTGCAACCGCTCGCGCCGACGCCAAAGCGCACGCGCATGCCGTGCGCAGCGCGTGCGGGACCGCTCCGCCCCGAACGCGACGACGGGCGGTTCCGCGCCGCAACCGACGCAGACGGAGCGGGCCTTTTGTTTCAAAACGTTTAAATCGGCGCGCACGAGCGGCCTCGCTCTCTATAATGAGAACGGTAAGCGCACACGCATGAATGGAGGTTCAACGAAGATGAGCTACGTCGACAGCGTCATCGAGCACGTGAAGGCCAAAAACCCCAACGAGCCCGAGTTCATCCAGGCCGTCACCGAGGTGCTGAAGTCCTTGGAGCCGGTCATCGAGTCGAACCCTGCCTATGAGAAGGCGGGGCTTCTGGAGCGCATCGTCGAGCCGGAGCGCGTCATCATGTTCCGCGTGCCGTGGGTGGCCGACGACGGCACCGTGCAGGTGAACCGCGGGTTCCGCGTGGAGTTCAACAGCGCGCTCGGCCCCTACAAGGGCGGCCTGCGCCTGCATCCTTCGGTGAACCTCGGCATCATCAAGTTCCTCGGATTCGAGCAGATCTTCAAGAACAGTCTGACCACGCTGCCGATGGGCGGCGGCAAGGGCGGCAGCGACTTCGACCCGAAGGGCAAGTCCGACGGCGAGGTCATGCGCTTCTGCCAGTCCTTCATGACGGAGCTGTGCCGCCACATCGGCGCCGACACCGACGTGCCCGCCGGCGACATCGGCACGGGCGCGCGCGAGATCGGCTATATGTTCGGCCAGTACAAGCGCATCCGCAACGAATGGGTGGGCGTGCTCACGGGCAAGGGCCTGTCCTACGGCGGCTCGCTCGCCCGCACCGAGGCCACGGGCTACGGCCTCGTGTACTTCGTGCAGGAGCACCTCGCCTGCCACGGCGACTCCTTCGAGGGCAAGACCGTGGCCGTGTCCGGCTCGGGCAACGTGGCCATCTACGCCACCGAGAAGGCCCAGCAGCTGGGCGCGAAGGTGGTCACGCTCTCCGACTCCACCGGCTGGATCCACGACCCGGCAGGCATCGACGTGGCCCTGGTCAAGCAGATCAAGGAAGTCGAGCGCGGCCGCATCAGCGAGTACGCCAAGCGCCGCGAGGGTGTGGAGTACCACGAGGGCCGCGGCGTGTGGAGCGTGCCGGTGGACATCGCGCTGCCGTGCGCCACGCAGAACGAGCTTCTGATCGACGACGCGAAGCAGCTCGTGGCCAACGGCGTGAAGATCGTGGCCGAGGGCGCGAACATGCCCACCACGATGGACGCCACCGACTACCTCATGGAGAACGGCGTGGTGTTCTGCCCCGGCAAGGCCGCCAACGCCGGCGGCGTGGCCACTTCGGGCCTGGAGATGTCGCAGAACTCCGAGCGCCTGTCGTGGTCGTTCGAGGAAGTGGACGCGAAGCTGCAGGGCATCATGAAGAGCATCTACCACGCGGCCGACGACGCCGCCCGCGAGTTCGGCCACGAGGGCAATTACGTGATGGGCGCCAACATCGCCGGCTTCAAGAAACTCGCCGACGCCATGCTGGCCCAGGGCATCGTGTAAGAAGACTTCTCTATCAGAGGTTTCAAGCGCAAACAAGGGCGCGGTCGCATTGTGGCCGCGCCCTTTCGCCTTCCACGCCCCTTCCGCTTCCGCACACGGCCTTCGCACGACTCGCTTTCCTCTAACGGTAATGAATCGGAAAATTTTTCATGAGATTTTACCGCAAAGGGCACTTGCCGTTGCCCGTTTGCATCTAACGGTAAGACTTGAAGAAGTTTGAGGCGATATTTTACCGTTTACAGACGCAAGTCAAGCTTGAGGGCAGTCTGATAAACCGAAACATGCCATATAGCACCATCTACGGTAAAATATAGCAATATTTTTGCAAATTCATTACCGTTTATGCAAGCATGCGGCGCGCCAGGAGTGCCGAACATCGCAAGCACGTGCGCAAGCGCGCCACCATCTCCGAGCACGCCTCTCCCAGCCGCCCTGATCACGCCATGCGTGCGCCCGCACCAGCCGCGCCGCCGACGCAAAGGAGGCCGTCCGCAGCCGCTCGGCACATGCGAACATGCGGATGAGGCCGTCGGCGCAGCCCGGCCCACGGGCTCCGCTCAGCGCTCGCCTTTCGAGGTGAGGTGCCAGCCGCCGCAATGCGGGCAGCGGTAGCAGTGCAGCCTCGGCGCGCCGTGCGCCGCGCAAGCGCGGGCGGCCTCCGCAGCGTCGTCCCGGCTGCCGTAGCAGTTCTTCGACAGGCACGCCTTCCGCACGAGCGCCTCCTCGCGCTCCTCGGCGCTGCGCTCCTTGCGAGCGCATTCGCGCTCGAAGACATCATCCATGCTTCCAAGGCCCGCCTTGAACGCCGCGGTCCGCTTCGCGTTCGCCGAAGGTTTCCTGCTCGCCATCGCGCGCCTCTCTTTCACCGATCCACCGAATCCGCGAGACCCAGTGTAGCACAACGCCGATTTCCGCTTCGTGCCGGCAAAAAGCGCCGAAAACGCACGAGGCCCCCGGCGCAGCCGTAGCGCCGGGGGCCTCGAAGCCGTTCGCGCGCCTCAAGCGCACGTTGTCGGCAGTCGGCCTAGAACAGCCCTTGCACCACGATGAACAGCGGCGCGAACGTCAGAGAGACGATGGTCATGAGGTTGATGAGGATGTTCATGGACGGACCGGACGTGTCCTTGAACGGATCGCCCACGGTGTCGCCCACGACCGCGGCCTTGTGGGCATCAGAGCCCTTGCCGCCGTGGTACCCCTGCTCGATGTACTTCTTCGCGTTGTCCCACGCGCCGCCGGCGTTGGACATGAAGATGGCCATGAGCATGCCGGTGGACACGGCGCCGGCCAGAAAGCCGCCGAGCATGGCCGGGTTGAAGCAGCCGATGGCAACCGGCACGATGATGGCCAAGCACCCCGGCAGCATCATCTCGCGCAGGGCCGAGGAGGTGGAGATGGCCACGCACTTGTCGTACTCGGGCTCGGCCTCGTATTCCATGATGCCCTTGATCTCACGGAACTGGCGACGCACCTCCTCCACCATCGCATGCGCCGCGCGCGACACGGCACCCATGGTGAGGGCCGCGAACATGAACGGCATCATGGCTCCGATGAAAACGCCGGCCACGATGACGGGATCAGTCAACGTGAGCGCGAAGTCGGGAATGGCATGGTGCATCGTGGCCTGATAGGACACGAAGAGCGAGATGGCCGACAGGCCCGCGGACGCGATGGCGAAGCCCTTCGCGATGGCGGCCGTCGTGTTGCCCACGGCGTCGAGGGCGTCGGTGCGGTCGCGCACCTCCTCGGGCAACCCCGCCATCTCGGCGATGCCGCCCGCGTTGTCGGCCACGGGCCCGTAGGCGTCCACGCCGATGGTGATGGCGGTGTTGGACAGCATGCCCGTGGCGGCCAAGCCCACGCCGAACAGGCCGACGGCGATGCCGCCTTCAGCCGTGGCGTTCGGGAACGCCATGTTCCCAAACGTGTACGCGCCGATGATGGCGAGCGCAACGAGCACGATGGGCGCGATGGTGGAGAGCATTCCCGTGCCCAGGCCCTCGATGATGACCGTGGCCGCGCCCGTGTCGGCGGCGTCGGCGATCTTGTGCACCGGCTTGTACTTGTCGGAGCAGAAGTACTCGGTGATCTTGCCGATGGCGAGCCCCGCCACCAAGCCGCACAGCACCGAGCCGAACAGCCACAGGGGCTGGGCCTCGGCGCTCTGGGAGTTCCAGAGGGCGAACAGGCAGAAGATCACGACGATCTCGATGCCCGCAGCGAGGTACGTGCCGCGGTTGAGGGCCTTGTGCAGCGCGGCACCTTCCTTCGTGCGCACGGCGAACAGACCGATGATGGACGTGATGATGCCGCAGCCGGCGATGATGACCGGGGTCACGAGCGCCCACACGAGGTCACCCGTGGCGAAGTAGCCGCCCAGCGCGCCGAAGGTGGCCGCCAGGATGGTGGGGGCGAGGATCGCGCCCGTGTAGCTCTCGAACAGGTCGGCGCCCATGCCCGCGACATCGCCCACGTTGTCGCCCACGTTGTCGGCGATGGTGGCCGGGTTGCGCGGATCGTCCTCGGGAATGCCCGCTTCCACCTTGCCCACGAGGTCGGCGCCCACGTCGGCGGCCTTCGTGTAGATGCCGCCGCCCACACGCGCGAACAGCGCAACAGCCGACGCGCCGGTGGCGAAGCCCTCCACCATGCCGATGTTCGTGTGCATGAGGCCGGCCAGCTCGGCGTTGATGTCCACGCCCGCCGCCATGCCGAACACCATGGCGATGAGCCACAGCGACAGGCCCATGAGGGCGAACGACGCCACGCACAGGCCCATCGTGAGGCCCGATTTGAAGCTGATGTTGAGCGCCTTCGCGACCGACTCCTCGGCGGCGTGCGCCGTGCGGGTGTTTGCGCGCGTGGCCACGTGCATGCCCACGTAGCCCGCGGCGGCGGACATGACGCCGCCCGTGACGAACGCGAGCGCCGTGATCGGCGACAGGAACACGGCCATGACGACGGCCACGACGATCATGAAGATGACGAGCAGCTTGTACTCGCTCATGAGGAACGCCTTGGCGCCCTGCTGGATCTTGAGCGAGATGCCGTTCATCTTGTCAGGGCCTGGGTCCTGCCTCAGCACCCAGGAACCCAAATAGCCCGCCATGCAGATGCCTATCAAGGCGCACACGGGAGCCATCCATGCGACTGCAGTGGTCACTGATTCCTCCTTGTCCGGACGGATACGAAGCGTGCGGCCTTTGCGCCGGGCATTCGGGCGGAAAAGTCGCAACTGCATTATTGTAGGGGATTTGTTGATGATGTGAAGCCGTATTCGGCGTTTTTCGCCTGACGAGCCTCATCGCTCGACCAACGAAACGCCGCCGCGCACCCACAAGCCCCCCTCCTGGAAAACGGTAGGCGTGGACGCGCCGAAATCGGAAGAACGAGCGGCCCCGGCAAGCCCCTTCGACATCGACCCCAACCGTCGACCAGGCGCTTTCCATGCAACAGAGGCAAGCGGGAGGGCAAGGCTTTCCGACTTCGGTCGTTTCTCGCCATTTGGCGCGAACCGCGACGGCCCCTGGGCGACCGAGACCCCTACAAGTTCTCCCGCACCCAGGCGATGTTGCCCTTGACGGTGGCGATGAGCTCGTCCATGTCGTCGAACGCCCGCATGGGGCGCAGCCAATGGAGGAACTCCACCTTGACGGGCTTTCCGTACAGATCGCCCGAGAAGTCGAGCAGGTGCGCTTCGCAGGTGGCGGTGGCTCGGTCGGCAAACGTGGCGGCCACGCCCACGTTGACGGCGGCCTTGTACCGCGCCCCGCCCACCTCGGCCCAAGCCGCGTACACGCCGTCGCCGAGCGGACGGAGCTGGTCGGGCACCTCGAGGTTGGCCGTGCGGAACCCCAGGTCGGCTCCTTCCCCGCGACCGGGTTCGACGGTCCCGGTCATGAAGTAGGGGCGCCCGAGCAGCCGGTTCGCCTCCTCGATGTCGCCCGCAGCCAGAAGCAGCCGGATGCGCGTGGCCGTGATGGGCGCGCCGTCGTCGCTTTTCAGGCCGTGCGCCCGCACCTTCGTGCCGCCCGCAAGCCCCCAGGCGTCGAGGTCGTCGACGGTGCCGCACGCGCGGGCGCCGAACTTGAAGTCGAACCCCACGTGCAGATACGCCGGAGGCGTCCCGTCGAAGGTCTGCGCAAGGAACTCCGCAGGGCTCGACGCCGCGAACTCGCGGGTGAACGGCAGCACGCACACGGCGTCCACCCCCGTGGACGCGAGCATCGACAGGCGCTCTTCGTTCGTCATGAGCTTCTTGAGGCGCAGCGGATGGAACACCTCGTCGGGATCGATGTCGAACGTGAGCGCGACGCTCCTGCCGCCCGAGCGCGCGGCGGTGTCCCGCGCGCGGTCGAGCAGGAACCGATGTCCCCGGTGCACGCCGTCGAACACGCCGAAGGCGCACGAGGTGCCCTCGAAGAAGCCGTGGTCGAACGCGTCGTCGGCCTTAACAATCTCTGCCACGAGACACCCCCGTCTGAAACACGCAGCGCGCCTTGAACCTGTCGCGCGCCCTGTCGTACCCATAGAGCGCTGCCAGCCTGTTGTCCGAAACGACGGCCACGAGCTCGCCGTCCTTGGGCGGCTCGCAGCTCTCGCGCACGCCCGCCGTGCATGCGCACAGCTCGAGCGCCGACGTCGTGCGGCGACGCTCGAACAAGGGCAGCTCGGCCGATCCGAGAGCCGCGCCGTTGGCCACCCGGGCGGCCATATCCCCCTGCGCGAACGCGAAGCGCGCGCCGAGAAGGCGCACCGGGTCGAGCGCGGCGCGGTCACCGAGGTCGGCAAGCGCCTCCAGACTCACGCACTCCTCGAGGGAAAGCAGGCCGAGCGCCGTGCGCTCAAGCGCGGCCACGTGCGCCGGACAGCCCAGCGCCGCGCCCGCGTCACGGGCGAGGGCGCGGATGTAGGTGCCCTTCGACACGTGGAACTCGACGTCCCACGACGGCAGGTCGCAGCCGTCCGACGCCTCGCGCACCCCCAGGAGGAGCGCGTCGTGCACGACGATGTCGCGCGGCTTGAGCTCGATGATGGAGCCCGAACGAGCCGCCTCGTAGGATTTCGTGCCTCCCACCTTGACAGCCGAGTACGCGGGGGGCATCTGCTTGCGCGCGCCCACGAGGCCCGCGACGAACGCGCGGGCGAATTCGGGATCCAGCACGCACGCCGGCACCGGAGCGGTGCGCAGCACGCGCCCTTCGGCATCGTCGGTGTCGGTGCCCGCGCCGAAGGCGATCCTCACGCGGTAGCGTTTGTCGTGCCCAGTCAGATAGGCACCGAGCCGCGTGGCCGGCCCCACGCACACGGGCAGCACGCCCGTGGCCATCGGATCGAGCGTGCCCGTGTGCCCCACGCGCCGCTCGCCGAAGATGCGCCGGCAGCGGTTCACCACATCGTGCGAGCTCATGCCCGCGGGCTTGTTCACGCCCACCACGAGCGAAAGCCCCGATGTCCCCCGTCTCACGAGCGGCACACCCCCTCGTCTGGCGCGGACGGCGCAGCCGGCGCGTCCGACGAAAGCGGCGCTTGCGACGCGACGGCGACGGCCTCCTCGAGCGCGCGCCCCACGGTCGTCACCGCCTCGGACAGCGGCAGCTCGAGCGTGAACCCGGCGGCCGCCACATGCCCGCCGCCGCCGAAGCGGCGCGCGATGGCCGCCACGTCGGTGCCGTCCTTCGCACGCAGACTGCCGCGCACGGCCCCGTCCTGCTCGCGCAGCACGCACGCCACGCGCACGCCCGCGATCGAACGCAGCGCGTCGATGACGGGCTCCGCATCGGCCTTCGTCGCGCCGAGCGCCTCGAAGTCCTCGCGGGAAAGCCAGCTTTGCGCGATCGCGCCGCCCGCCTCGAGCCTCATCCTGCCGATGGCGACGCCTTCGAGGCGCACCGATGCCTCCGAACGGCTCTGGAACACGGCGCGCGACACGAAGGCCGCATCGGCGCCCGCCGCCGCCATCTCCGACGCAGCACGCAAAGCGGCCGCGTCGGTGTTCTGGTACTGGAAGCGCCCCGTGTCGGTGACGAGGCCGGCGTAGCAGCACAGGGCCACGTCGCCGATGCGGTCCGCGCCGAGCAGTCCCGCAAGCTCCCACACGAGCATGGTCGTGGAGGCCGCGTCGGGGTCCACGTACGTGAGGTCGGCCATCGTCGTCTCCGCCGCGTGATGGTCAACCACCACGGACGTCTCGCTCGCATCGAGCAGCGAGACCGCGTCGCCGATGCGCGCGCGCGTGGGGACGTCGACGGCCACGAACGTCCGCGCAGGGCCGTCGTAGCGCGCCGCCGGCACGAGATCGGCGAAGCCGGGGAGGAAAGAGAGCCGCGCATCCGCCGGCTCGTCTTTCGCGAGCAGGCACGCCACGCGCTTGCCGAGGCCTTTGAGCGCGGCGGCGAGCGCAAGCTGCGAGCCGAGGCAATCGCCGTCGGGGCTCACGTGCCCGCAGATCACGATGTCGTCGGACGCTCTCAGCGCATCGGCGATCGCCGCGAGGTCGGTGTTGGTTTGGGGGGTGGGGGCCATGGACGCTCCCTACTCGCCCGTCGCCGCATCGTCGGCGGACGCCGAGGCGTCGTCGCCGGGCGCATCAGATGCGTCGGACGCTTCGGATGCGCCAGAGGCGTTGCGGGCAGCGTCGCGCTTGAGCGCCGACGCGATGCGCTCGGCCTCGTCCACGCTCGCATCCAAGCGGAAGCGCAGCTCGGGTGCCACGCGCCACGACAGCTGGCGCGCCATGAGCGAGCGGATGCGCCCTGCGGCGACCTTGAACGCCGCCGCGGCCTCCTCGTAGCGGCCCGGCTCGGCGGTGTAGTACACGTTGCACACGCTACGGTCGTAGCTCACCTCGCAGCCCGTGATGGTGACGAGCGCAAGGCGCGGATCGGATATCTCGAACAGGAGGATGCCCGCGATCACCTCGCGAGCCTGCTCGTTGACCTTGCGGTTGGATGAACCCTGCTTCATGGAAAAGAGCTCCTTTCTCGCAGGTTGCGTATCTCGCAGGTTGGCGTTAGTAAGTCAGCGAGGCTGGCTGCGACGCCCGAGTTTCGTGGGATCGCGAAGGCAACGCGTACTCTGGCACGTGTCAAACAGTCCGGCAGACTGCTTGATCCCGCACTACGCGCCCGAGCGGGCGCGCCCTGATCGGCGAAGCCGAGGCAGGGCATTTCGGGATCGCGCGAAGATCGGACGTCGCAACCGGCCGCAACGTCGGCTCGTTGCGGCGGCCGGAAGGCCGCCGCACCCGAACTATTCCGTGCGCTCGACTTCCTTCGAGGTGTAGCCCTCGATGAGGTCGCCCACCTTGAGGTCTTGGAACTTCTCGATGCCGATGCCGCACTCGTAGCCCTGCTTCACGGACTTCACATCGTCCTTGAAGCGACGCAGCGACGCCATCGCGCCCTCGAAGATGACCGTGCCGTCGCGCACGATGCGCACCTTGTCGTCGCGGTGGATCTCGCCTTCGGTGACGTAGCAGCCGGCGATGGTGCCCACCTTCGGCACCTTGAACGTCTCGCGCACCTCGGCGGTGCCGGTGTCCTCCTCCACGATGTCGGGCGAGAGCAGACCCACGCGCGCGGCGTTGATCTCCTCGATGGCCTGATAGATGACGCGGTACAGGCGGATGTCCACCTTTTCCTTCTCGGCTTGCTGCTTGGACTTGCCGGTCGGGCGCACGTTGAAGCCGATGATGATGGCGTCCGAGGCGCTCGCCAGCGTGACGTCCGTCTCGGTGATGCCGCCCACGGCCGAGTGCACGATGTTGATGCGCACCTCGGACTGGTCCATCTTCTCGAACGCGTCGCGCAGCGCCTCGATGGAGCCCTGCACGTCGGCCTTCACGATGAGGTTGAGGTCGGTCTGCTTGCCCTCCTCGATGCGGTTGAACAGGTCGTCCAGGCTCATATGGGACTTCGTCTCCTGCTCGGCCAAACGGGCGCGCAGCGCGCGCTCCTCGGCCAGCTTGCGGGCGTCGCGCTCGTCGGCGAACACGCGGAACTCGTCGCCGGCGGTGGGCACGCTCGACAAGCCGAGGATCTCCACCGGATCGGCGGGACCGGCCGCGTCCACATGGCGGCCGCGCGGATCGACGAGGGCGCGCACGCGCCCGTAGGACGTGCCGGCCACCACGGCGTCGCCCGGATGGAGCGTGCCGCGCTGCACGAGCACGGTGGCCACGGGGCCGCGGCCCTTGTCGAGGTTCGCCTCGATGACGAAGCCGGAAGCCTCGGCGTCGGGGTTGGCCTTGAGCTCGAGCACGTCGGCCTGCAGAAGGATCGTCTCGAGCACGTCGTCGATGTGCAGGCGCTGCTTGGCCGACACCTCCACGAACATGTTCGAGCCGCCCCACTCCTCGGGGATGACGCCGTACTCGGTGAGCTCCTGGCGCACGCGGTCGGGGTTGGCGCCGGCCTTGTCGATCTTGTTCACGGCCACCACGATGGGGACCTCGGCGGCCTTCGCGTGGTTGATGGCCTCGATGGTCTGCGGCATCACGCCGTCGTCGGCGGCCACCACGAGCACGATGACGTCGGTCACCTGGGCGCCGCGGGCGCGCATGGCGGTGAACGCCTCGTGGCCCGGCGTGTCGATGAACGTGATCTGGCGTCCGTTGATGTCCACCACCGACGCGCCGATGTGCTGCGTGATGCCGCCGGCCTCTCCTGCGGCCACGCCCGTGTCGCGGATGGCGTCGAGAAGCGACGTCTTGCCGTGGTCGACGTGGCCCATGACGGTGACCACGGGCGGGCGCGGCTTGAGGTCCTCCTCGCGGTCGTG
The DNA here is from genome assembly GCF_002899695.1 of Rubneribacter badeniensis. Classification (GTDB taxonomy): domain Bacteria; phylum Actinomycetota; class Coriobacteriia; order Coriobacteriales; family Eggerthellaceae; genus Rubneribacter; species Rubneribacter badeniensis. The sequence goes on along the minus strand of NZ_PPEL01000002.1, from coordinate 50,027 downwards.
GTAGACGACGGCGTACTCCTCCTCGGGCGACACGACGCGCACCTTGCGGCCCAGGTCGTCGGCGATGAGCTCGATCATGTCGTCGGCCATCGACTGCGTGAGCGTGAGCACCTGGCCCAGCATGAACAGGCGCTTGATGACGTCGTTGGGCTGCACGCCCAAAAGCTCGGCGAACTTGGCCACGGTCGCGCCCTGGGGGATCTCCACCACGGAGTCATCGAGCACGAGCGTGGGGTCGAGCCCCTTCTCGATGGCCTCGAGCTCGAGGCGCTCGCGGTTGGCGGCCTCGCGCTTCTGCTTGCGCTTCTTGCGGCGGCCCTCCCCCTCGTGCGAGGTGGCGGCGGCCACGGCCGCGCGCGCCTCGGCGAGCACTTTGTCGCGCTGCAGCTTCTCGGCCTGCACGGCCATCTGGGCGTAGCGGTCCTCGGGCTGCGTCTGCTGCTGCTCGAGCTCGGGCACGATCTGCTCGAACGAGGCGCCCCTGCGCCCCTTCTTGGATCCGCGCTCGGGCTTGCCGCCGCGACGCGCGCCCTGGGACTGCGCGGCAGTCTGCTTCTGCTGCGACTCGATGCGCTGCTTCTCGGCCTCGATCTGCGACAGCAGCGAGTCGAAGCTCGACTTCTTCGCGCCGAGCACCGGAGCGGGCTTCTTGGGCGAGGCCGACGCGGACGACTTGCCGCCCTTGGCGCTGCGCTGGCGCAAGGCCTCCTCCACCGCCTGCTTCTTGGCCACCTCGGCGGCGATCTTCGCGGCGCGGGCTCGGGCGCGGGCCTCGGCCGCCTCGCGCGCGACGCGCTCCTTCTCGCTTTCGATCTGGCTTGCCAGGCTTTCGAACGGCGAGGGGGCGGGAGCCTTCTTGGGCGCGCGCTCCGCGGCCTTCGGTGCGCCGTCGGCAGCCTCGCGGCGGGCGCGTTCGGCCTCGCGGGCGGCGCGCTCCTGCTCCACGGCCTCGCGACGGGCGCGCTCCTCCTCGGCGCGCTGGCGCTCGGCGGCGGCGCGCTCCTCGGCGAGCTTCTTCGCCTCCTCGTCCTCGAGCTGGCCGGCGCGCTGCTTGATCTCGGGCTCGAGGTTCTTGCGGATCTTGGCAACGTAGGCGTCGGCGAGCATGCTCGCATGGCTCTTCGCGGGGATCTTCATCTCGTGCAGCTTGTCGAGCAGCTCCTTGCTCGACATGTCGAACTCCTTCGCCAACTCATGTACTCGCATGCTGGCCATATACCACTCCTCTACTTCTTATCTCGCTGTGCGCGCAGCCGCGGCGACCTCGGCGGCGATCCGTTCGTACACATCGCCCTCGAGCGTCGTCCTGAGCGCTCGGTCGAGCTTCTTTCTCTTGCATGCGGCGGCGAAGCACTCCTCGGAGCAGACGTACGCCCCCCTGCCCGGCGCGCGGCCGGTCGCGTCGAAGGCCACGGCTCCGGACGGATCGCGCACGATGCGCAGAAGGGCCACCTTGTCGGCCTGCCTCCCGCATGCGATGCAGCTTCGCTGCCGTTTCACCGTCGCCATGACCTGCCGCCTTTCTCTCCGCGCCCTACGCCTCGTCGAGGTCGGCGTGGATGCCGCAGAAGCGGCTGCCCGGACGAGCGTGGTTGCGGCAGCGGACGCCGTCCTCGCTCACGTGGGCGCACAGCCCCGCCTCGTCGTCGGCGTCCTCTTCGTCGATGAGCATGTTGTCCACCGGCGCGAGCGGCTCGCCGGTGAAGCTCGCGCTCTTGATGTCGATGTGCCAGCCGGTCAGGCGCGCGGCGAGGCGGGCGTTCTGCCCCTCCTTGCCGATGGCCAGGGAAAGCTGGTCGTCGGGCACCACGACGGTGGCGTAGTGGGTGTCCTCGTCGATGAGCACGCGCGTCACCTTCGCCGGCGACAGCGCGTTGGCCACGTACACCTTCGGATCCTCGGCCCACTGGATCACGTCCACGCGCTCGTTGCGCAGCTCCTCCACCACCATGCGCACGCGGCTGCCCTTCGGGCCCACGCAGGCGCCCACCGGATCGAGGTTCGCCTCGCGCGAGGCCACGGCGATCTTGCTGCGCGCGCCCGGCTCGCGGGCGATGGACTTGATCTCCACCATGCCGTCGTAGATCTCCGGCACCTCGATCTCGAAGAGGCGGCGGATGAGGTCCGGATGGGTGCGCGACACCACGATGGCCGGACGGGCCTGCTCGCCGCGCATCTTCGGCGCGTCGGAGTTCGGGTCGCGCACGTCGATGATGAGCACCTTGAGGCGCTGGTTGTGGCGGTAGTGCTCGCCGGCGGGGCGCTCGTTGCGCTCGCCGGGGTTGCGCTTCGCGTCGTAGTGGGGAAGCTCGGCCTCCACGCCGTCGCGGATCTTGATGATGGTGAACTCCGGCGTGCCCTGCAGCACCGTGCCCGTCACGAGGTCGCCCACGCGGCCCGCGAACTCCTCGTAGATGGACTGGCGGCCGGCCTCGCGCACGATGGACGCGATGACGCCCTTGGCGTTCTGGGCGGCGATGCGGCTCACGTCGGCGGGCGTGACGTCGCGCTCCTCGAACTCGCTGTACTCGCCGGTCTCCTCGTCGGGCTCGCCCACGGGCACGAGCTCGTAGACATAGATGCGCCCCGTCTGGCGGTCGATGGTCACGCGGGCGTCCCACTCGAGGTCGAGGATGTGCTGATAGCTTTTCGCAAGCGACGCCTCGAGGCGGTCGATGAGGTAGAACTCGTCGATCTTGCGCTCATGGGCCAGCGCTTGCAAGGCCTCGATCAGTTCTGAAGTTGCCACGTCTTCGCTTCCTTTCCTCCGATGCTCGCTTACGAGCTGAAATCGATCGTGCCCTTGAGGTGGGCGCGCTTGATGCCGTCGAACGGGATGGCCACGTGCTCGCCGTCCACGTCGAGCACGACCTCGTCTCCTTCCGCCGAAACGATCGCGCCCGCGAACGAGCTGCGGCCATCGAGCGGACGCGAGGTCTTGACGACGGCTGTCTGGCCGGCGAAGCGCGCGAAGTGCTCCAAAGTGCGCAGCGGCCGGTCGATGCCGGGAGAAGACACCTCGAGCGAGTACGCGCCGGGGAACGGGTCGAGCTCGTCCATGATCGCGTTGATCCACGCCTGCGCGGACGCGAGCTCGTCGAACCCCACGCCGCCGGGCGTGTCGATGAACACCCGGATCGTCGGCGCCTTCTTCGCGCCCACGACCTCGACCGTCACGATCTCCACCCCCTCGGCCTCGGCGCGAGGCGACAGCGCGTCGAGCAGTTGCCGTTCCTTTCCGCTGAGCACGGGTCGTCCTCCTTCTCCGTCCGGTTCCGCCGTCTGCCCGCCGCGCACGGCGGCCGGGGCCTTACAAACAAAGAAAGCGGGAACAAGCCCACTTTCTCGTGTGTCGAAAGTATGGTGCGCACGGACAGAGCGTCCGCTGCTGCATTGCCTTGCCTTTATACCACACTGGAAACGGTTTGCCTAGTTCGCGCGCATGTTCGGACGCAACTTCTGCACATTTGGCAGGTGCGAGCGGCCTTTGCCGCAACCCGCGGCGGCCCCGAGGGCGGCTGCGGCGAAGCGGCGCCCGCCATTCCCCTCCCCTACTTCCCGGCTTTCACCAGCTCCTCGGCCATCTCGCGCAGATTGAACTTCTGCACCTTCATGGACGGGGTCATGGGGAAGTCGTCCACGAAGAACACGCGCTTGGGAACCTTGTAGCGCGCGATGCGCGGGATGGCGAAGGCGCGCACGTCCTCCTCGGTCATGTCCTCGTGGCCGGGGCGCGTGCGAATGAACGCGCCCACGATCTCGCCGAGACGGGCATCGGAGATGCCCACCACCTGCGCGTCGAGCACGCCGGGCATCGTGAGCAGGAAGTTCTCCACCTCAAGCGGGTAGACGTTCTCGCCGCCGCGGATGATCATGTCCTTGATGCGCCCGGTCACGCGGTAGTAGCCATCCTCGTCCACCATGCCGAGGTCTCCCGAGTGCAGATAGCCGTCCTCATCGATGGCCTCGGCTGTGGCCTCGGGCATCTTGTAGTAGCCCTTCATCACGTTGTAGCCCTTGCAGCACAGCTCCCCCGGCTCGCCCGGCGCGCAGATATGCCCGTCGGTCGGATCCACCACGCGCACATCCACCGGCGGGTGCTTGCGGCCCACCGTCTCGCACTTGTGCTCGACGTCGTCGTCCACCGTGGTCTGCGTGAACACGGGGCTGCATTCCGTAAGACCGTAGCAGATGGTGATCTCGGGCATGTGCATGCGGCCCATGACCTCGCGCATCGTCTCCGGCGGGCAGGACGCGCCGGCCATGATGCCCGTGCGCAGGCTGGTGAGGTCGAACGTGTCGAAGTCGGGGTGGTTCAACTCGGCGATGAACATCGTGGGCACGCCGTACACGGCCGTGGCGCGCTCCTTGTGGATGGCTTGCAGCACGAGCCCCGCGTCGAAGTCCTCCACGATGATCATGGTGGAGCGGTGCGTGAGGCACGCCATCACGCCCAGCACGCAGCCGAAGCAGTGGAAGAACGGCACGGGCAGGCACACGCGGTCCTCGGCACCCAGGCGCTGGCCCTCGCCGATGTAGAAGCCGTTGTTCAGGATGTTGCGGTGCGTGAGCATGACGCCCTTCGGAAATCCCGTGGTGCCGGACGTGTACTGCATCATCACCACGTCGTTGTTGTCGAACCGGGCTTCGGCCTCGGCGAGCGCGCTTTCGGGCACGTGCTGCCCGAGCAGGATGAGCTCGGGCACGCTGTAGCAGCCGCGATGCTTCTCCGGCCCCATGTAGATGATGTGCTTGAGGAACGGATAGGCCTCCGACTCCAGATACCCGCGCGGCTGCGTGAGCGTCTCGGGCACAAGCTCGCGGATGATCTGCAGGTAGTCCACGTCGCGGTAGGCGTCGATGACGCAGAGCGCCTTCATGTCGGACTGCTTCAGCACGTAGTCGAGCTCGTGGCTCTTGTAGATGGGGTTCACCGTGACCATGACCACGCCGATCTTGGCCGTGGCGTACATGAACGTGAGCCAGTCGGGGATGTTGCGCGCCCACACGCCCAGGTGATCGCCCGGTTCCATGCCGATGGCCAAAAGGCCCCGCGCCAGGTTGTCGGTGCGCTCGTCGAAGTCGCGGTAGGTCCAGCGCAGCATGCGGTCGGGGTACACGACGAACTCGTGGTCGGGATCTGCCGCCACTTGGTCGCGGAAGTAGCGTCCGATGGTCTTCTCGGAATGAAGCGGGTAGTCGGGCGATCCGGGGACGGGGCCGGGGATCTGTTCGGTTTCGGGCATGAGGAGCCTCTTTTCTCGCAGGTTCGACCGGATGGGGCAAGACGGCCCGCCCATGCGCCCCGGGGGCGCATGACGGCCGCACGGGTTGGCGTAGCAAGCCAGCAAGGGCGGCTGCGGCGTCGGAATTCGCGGGATCGCGGAGGCAACGCGTGCTTTGGCACGCGCAGAACAGCCCGGTGGACTGTTTGATCCCATACTACGCGCTACGCGACCGAGCGGGCGCGCCCTGATCGACGAAGCCGAGGCAGGGCATTCCGCGATCGCGCGAAGATCGGGTACGGCAGCCAGCCGCAGCGTCAAGTCTGTACTCCGATCGTCAGATCGGGGTATAGACCACGGCCAGGAACTTCGCCTTCTGGCCGTCGTGGGCGCGCACCTGGTGCGGCACGATGGAGTCGTAGTAGATGCTCTCGCCGGGATGCAGCACGTAGACGTCCTTGCCGTACTCGATCTCGATGCAGCCCTCCATGCCGAACAGCCATTCCTCGCCCTCGTGGCCCACGAGCTCGTGGTCGGTCTCGCCCGTGGGGTCCACCGTGATGACGAACGGATCCATGTGGCGCGACGGACGGCCCGCGGCCAAGCTGAAATAGCTGAGGTCGCCGCCCGAGGTGGTCTCGAGGCTGGCGGCGCGCTCGACCTCGGCCATCTGGTCGCGGTCGATGTAGGCGGGTCCCAGATCCTCGTCGTCGTCCATGAGCGTGCCGAGGCGCACGCCCAGCGCGCGCGTGATCTTGATGAGCGGCGCGAGCGACGCGGGCACCTCCCCCGCCTCGAGCCCCTCGATGAGCGCAAGGTCGAGCCCGCACCGGTCGGCCAAATCGCGGCTCGACAGGTGGTGCGCTTCGCGCAACGTGACGATCTTTCTCCCCAGGCGGTTGTTTTGCATGCTCGATCCCCCTCTTCGACGGCGGCCGTTTTCGGTATTCTACCGCACAGAGCGCGACCTTCCCACATGAAAGCCGCTTCACGCCCCGAAACCGCCCATTTGACCCCCCCCTTAAGAAAACGCAACGAAGCCGCCCTCGGGCGGCTTCGCTCGGCAACGGCGCTTGCGCGCACCGGACGCTTACTCGTGGAACAGGGAATGCCTCAGCTCCTCCTCGTCCTTGAACGACAGCGACGTCTGCAGCACGTCGCCGCCGAAGGGCCTGAGGGCCTGGACGAACTTGTCGGTGGTCATGCCGTCGACCACCATGAACACCGCCGCGCTGTCGTCGGTGGACAGAAGGTCGCGCACACGGTCTTGGAAATCGCGATCGACGCCGTGCTTCACGACGAGGCCCGTGAGGGCGCCGATACCGGCCCCGAGCGCCGCGCCGACGAGGGGCACGAAGAACAGAAGGCCGAACAACACGCCCCAGAACAGGCCCCACACCGCGCCCGTTCCCACCTTCGAACCGGGTGTGACCACGTCGTACTTCCCTCCCGAGCGCCGCGCCACCACGGCGACGGACTGCAGGCTGACGATGAGGTCTTGACCGAGATCGAGGATCTTCTCGTACGCGGACTTGGCTTCGGATTCGCTCGGATAACCGAGCACAACGAGCGTACTCATGGGCAGAGCTCCTTTCGATTGGCTGCGTGAGCCCACCCTAACGCCCCGGAGAGGCCCGTGGCGTTAGGCGGCAGATCTGCCGCTCGCCCGTCACCGACCCGTCAGCGCGCCGAGAGCGTCGACAGGTCGTGGCCGTCTGCCGCTTCGCACCCCTCCCCCGATCGAGAAAACTCCGGAACCGCATGCGAATACGCAGCCCCCGATCTCCGTCCTCGGACGCGGAGAAGCACCCGCCAGGCTGGATCCCCATGCGCGCCTCGAGCCCTGTCTCCGTGCGCATCTCGCACCCCGCTCCCTCTCGGCCCGAGCGCGCAGCCGCGAAAAAGGAGGCGCTCGCAGGATGGAGCCTCCCCTGCTCGTCCCCGCACGCATGCGCACGAAAAAGCGCCCCGGACACGACTTGCCGTGTCCGGGGCGCTTCCATTCCGCACGGCTCTTCGCCGCGACTGGGGCGCTCGCCCGCCCGCGCGCCGTCAGCGCACGGCAGGTCCGCTCATGGCGCCTTCGCGCCTACTTCGCGGGGTAGAACCCGCTCGGCTCCTCGCCGAGGTTGATCATGATGTTCTTCGTCTGGCAGTAGTGCTCGAGCATGATCTTGTGCGTCTCGCGGCCGATGCCGGACTCCTTGTAACCGCCGAACGGCGCGCCGGAGGGGATCTGGTTGTAGGTGTTCACCCACATGCGGCCCGTGCGCACGCCACGGGCCACGCGGAAGGCGCGGTTGATGTCGCGCGTCCACACCGCGCCGCCAAGCCCGTACACCGAGTCGTTCGCCAGGTCGATGACCTCCTGCTCGTCCTTGAACTTGATGACCACGGCCACCGGCCCGAAGATCTCCTCCTGCGCCACGCGGCAGGAGTTGCTCGGCACCTCGATGAGCGTGGGCTTCAAGAACGCGCCCTTGGCGCACGCGCCCTCGGTGTAGCGCTCGCCGCCGCACAGCACGCGCCCGCCCTCCTGCTTGGCGATCTCCACGTACTCGAGGATCTTAGCGGCCTGGCGCTCGTCGATCTGGCTGCCCATCTGGGTGTCGTCCTCCCACGGCATGCCGATCTTCACCTTGCCGAACGCCTCGCACGCATCTTCCACGAACTTGTCGTAGATGTCCTCGTGCACGAAGATGCGGCTGCCGGCGCAGCACACCTGCCCCTGGTTGAAGAGGATGCCCAGCTGCACGCCGTCGAGCATCATGTCCCACTTCGCATCGGGGAAGATGATGTTGGCCGACTTGCCGCCCAGCTCGAGCGTGGCTGGGATGAGCCGCTCGGCCGCCGCGCGCGCCACGTCGCGGCCCACCTCGGTGGAGCCGGTGAACGCGAGCTTGCTGATCTTCGGGTTGTCGAGGATGTACTGGCCGGACTTCGAGCCGCGGCCCGTCACCACGTTGAACACGCCGGCCGGAATGACGTCCTGGGTGAGCTTCGCCAGCTCGAGCACCGTGAGCGAGGTGGTGGACGAGGGCTTGAACACCGTGCAGTCGCCCGCCGCCAGAACCGGCGCGAGCTTCCACGCGGCCATGAGGAACGGGAAGTTCCACGGCACGATCTGGCCCACCACGCCGATGGGCTCGTGCAGCACGAGCGACATCATGTTGCCGGGCAGCATATCGGCCTCGCCCGTGTCGGCCAGAAGCACGCCGGCGAAGTAGCGGAAGTGGTCCACCGAGTACGCCACGTCGATGGCGCGCGTCTCGCGGATGGGCTTGCCGTTGTCAAGCGACTCGAGCAGCGCGAACTTCTCCGCGTTCTCCTCGATGAGGTCGGCCACTTTGTTCAGGATGATGGCGCGCTCGGCCTTGGTGGTCTTGCCCCACGTCTCGAAGGCCTTCCACGCCGCGTCGACCGCGCGGTCGACGTCGTCTTTCGTGGCGTCGGCGATGGTCGAGAGCTTCTCGCCGTTGGCCGGGCAGAACACGTCGAGCGTGCCGCCGTCCGAGGCGTCGATCCACTCGCCGCCGATGTAGAGCTGGTAGGATTGCTGAGCAGGATTGTTCATGGCGCGTCCTTTCGCATGGAGGTTGCTCTGCGGGCGACGGCTGCCATTGCGCGCCGTCTCCCAACGCGCATCGGCGACGCGCGTGCCGCGCCCTTCGCCCGCCTTCCGGCCCGTCGGGCCGATGCGGCCACCATACACCCCCGCGCCCTCGAGCGCGGCCCTCGTTTCCGAACGATCATCCGAACGGTGCCGTTTTCTCGATTGCTGCAACTCGGGTAACAATAAGGAAACGAAGCACGTGCAGAACGCCCGGCGAACGGCGGCGCGCCCCGACGGGCGACGAGAGCCCGTCACAGATTCTCGCAGTACCTCTTTTTGCCTGCGCGGTACGCGACGCTGAATCCAACGTAGATGACCGCGATGCTGGCCAAGCCAACGATGAAAAACGCGTTCCATCCGACGTTCTGATACAGAAGCGCCAAGCCCGACGCCGCGAACGCGCCCACCAGGTTCATGGGCATCAGGATGACCGAGTAGATCCTGTCGTACTCCCTGCTGCCGAACAGAAGCCTCGTCACATAAGGGAGCAGCGTGGTCACGAACGGATACACCAGCCCGTAGAACAAGCCGCCTCCGAACAGCACCGGCAAAACGACCGCCTCGCCGCCCGCCCAGATTCCCGCAAGGCCCAAAAACCCTCCGAGGCACCCAACGACGAGAGCCAGCTGCACGGAACGGGACTCGAGCATGCCGATGAGCACCTTGCCACCCGCCATGCCCACCATGACGAACGCCTCGAGCGTCCCCGACATGACCATGAGGCTGCCGATGCTCTCCATGGTCTCGCGATCGACGGCCACGAAGCCCTGGTAGAACGTCGTGAAATGCTGCGGGAATATGCCCCCTATGTTGGCCATGCACCCCGCAAAGACGAGCGCATAGAAATACCAGCAGCGAAACGCCTGCTTGGCAGGGATGCCCGGCAAGGCGCGGGCCTCCGCCCGCTCCGATTCCGCACGGAACTTGGAAAGCAACTCCCCGTAGGCCCTCAGACCGCACTCCTCGGGCCGGGACCTGATGGCGAACAGCGTGAACGGCACGCTCAAGACGAACGCGACGATGCCCAGCACGAGATACACCTCCCGCCAGCCCGACAAATCGCTTCCGAGCAGAAACTGACCCGCGAGGTTGAGGACGGCCCCGCCCGCCCCCGTCATGGCGTAGGAAAGGCCGATCACCAGCCCGAGCCTCTTTTTGAACCAGCGGTTCAAAAGGCCTGCGACCATGAGCCACAGAAGGACGACCTCGCCGAACCCTATAAGGATGCCGGAGACGTACCACTGCCATAACTCGACGTAAAACGACATGGCGGCGTATCCGCAGCTCGTGCACAACGCGGCGACGGTGCAGACGATCCTCATGTCGAAACGCTGCATGAGCCGGCCCGCGATGGGAGAGAACACGACCTCCGACAAGTACACGATCGTCATGTAGAAGGAGACGTCGAACACCTCGACCCCCAGATACTGCGACACGGGCCGATAGCACAGCCCCGGCGTGCTGAACGCGACCGCCGCGCAGCCGAACGTGCAGAACACGCACGTCGCCAGCACGCCCCAATGCCGCGCCGTCATCCCCTGCGTTTGCGCGCTTTCCATGTCGGACCCCCGATCACTCCCCGCCCGTCTGCGCCGGGCGCTCCGAAAACGGGTATCAGTATCCGACAGGTCTTTTCCTTCGTCACCGGATAGATATCGCGAATTGATGCAATATGGATGATTCATAGGAATCATTTATGAATGAATGACCGAATAGAAACAAAAACATGCATCAAATGGGCTATATTGTTTCATTAATTCGCAAACAGGCGCAACCGAAGAGTGCGCCTGCGCCGCGCTCACAGCGCGCGACGACGAGAAAGGAGCCCGCCTTGCCGAACCGAGACACCGAACCCCATTTCGACGCCCTCTCCCTCTTGGCGGGCGTCGACGCGACCGCGTCCCAGCCGTCCGAAGCCGTCGGATCCGACGGAACGCGCATCGTGTTCTACGAACGGGAGAACGAAACGGACGACGGGGCGGCAGGCGAAAAGGCGCGCATGACGTTCACCGGCTGCTTCACCATTGACGGCTTCATGATTCAAAACGCGCAGGGCGTCCCGGTCGACGCGGGCTTCGGCGCCGAGTTCGACGCCGCAGGGGGCCCGAGCAGCGCCTGGGTGTGGTTCTGCCGACCGGTGAACGAGGCGGTGAAGGACAAGTTCGAGGGGTTCTTCAAGGGCACCTTCGACGACGGCGGGATGCGGATGGAGATCGACCCGCACACGTTCCTCGACTTCGCCGACTCGGCGTCGTGGACGGCCTTCGAATGCGAGGACGAAGGGGACGACGGCCCAGCCCTCGTCCCCTAACCGCCGCCAGCCCTCCTACTCGCCGGAAGCGCCCTGCTCGTACTTCTTCATGATGAGCGGGGCCGCGATGTAGACCATGATCTGATCCGTTCCCTCTGCGATCTGAAAGCCCCGGCAGTCCTGCCAGATGGATGACACGCGCTCTTCGCGGGTGTAGCCGCGTCCGCCGAGGATCTGCATGGCGTCGCTGGCGACCTCGGTCGCGGCGTTCGGGACGAAGCGCTTCATCAAAGCGGCGCTCAAACGATCCTGCCTGCCCTGCTCTTGGCTCCATGCGCACTTGTACACGAAGCCGCGCATGGCGTCGAGCTTCACCTCCATGTCGGTGAGCATCTGCTCTATCTGCTGGAAATTCGCTATCTGGGTTCCGAACGCCGTCCTCGCGCGCGCGTAGGCCACCGCATCCTCCATAGCTGCCTGGGCAAGCCCGAGCGCGGTCGCGCACGAGAACAGCCTTCCTATCTCGAACAGATGGAACAGCTGGGGAAACCCTCCGTGCCTGCCATGCAAACGATACCTCTCGTCAAGTTCCACGTTCTCGAACACGCAGGTGGAGAACGGCAAGATGGACTGCCCGATCTTCTGGACGGGATACACCGTGATCCCCTCGAGGTCGCGTGGGACCAGCCAGAAGGACAGCGCTGGGTACCTGCCCGGCTCCTCGTCGCGGTCGATGGCCCCCACCAAGAGGTACGGAGCGTACTCGCCGTTGTTGACGAACGTCTTCACGCCGTCGAGCACGATGCGTCCGTCCACCGTGCGCGCCGAGGTGCGCATGCCCATGGTGTCCGAGCCTCCCTCGGGCTCCGATATGGCGAGCGCGAACGCGAGCCTCCCTTCCTCCTGATAGCTCGCGCGCACGAACTCGAACTGGTCCGACCCGGCGAACTCCTCCATGATCTGAAGGTTGAGGAAGTCGTTGGAAAACGGCAGGACGGCCCCTGCGCATCGCGCGAGCTCTTCGAGCACGAGCGTTTGGGCGAAGATGTCGTAATCGACGTGATTGCGTCGGTGGACCACGCCGTATTCGCCGAAATCCAATTCGACGAACTCTTTGACCACCTCGTCGGGAACGCCCGAGTCGCGCTGCCACTGCCGCACGTCAGACCAGCCAAGGCGGCGCTGCCCAAAGGCGCGCACCTCGGACACCACGCGCCGCTGCTCGTCGGTCAAATCGAAGTCCATCCGTCTCCCTCCTCGAATCGCGAGGTGCCCCGGCATGCGCCCAAGCTCCCTCGATGAGAATCCCACACGAACGCGAGGACTGTGCCATCCGGTCAATTATCGTTCATTGTGGCACGTTCCCTGGGGTTTTCATGGCGAACGACGCGGGAAAACTACGGAAACCCTATCATCATGCATCGACATCGCAAGCCGACGGAGAAGGGTCGGCGAAACCGCCGCCCCTCTGTCCCGACCCGACGAAAGAGAGGCCGCCATGACCGAGCTCTCCCCGAAGCTGATCGAAGGGCTTATGCGCAACGTCCCTCCGTTGCCCGACCTCGAAGGGCGCATCGAGGTGCGCGCATCCGATCCCGGAAGCGTGCGCTACACGATCGACGTTCCCGAATCCCTTTCCAATTACCGAGGAACCGTCCACGGCGGCACCATATCGCTTTTGCTCGAGATCGCCGCGGGGATGGCGACGTACGCGCACGGGGTGGGAAACGTGGCGCTCGCCAATGCGACGAATTTCATCCGAGCCGTCGGCGTCCAGCGCCTGAACGTGTCGGCCAGCACTTCGCACAAGGGACGCAGCACGGCAGTGGTGCACTGCTCCATCGAAACCGAGGAGGGAAAGCTGGTGGCCGAGGCAACCTACACCATGTTCCTCTTCGGGCCGCTCGACCAGCAAGGCTAGCGCACGCCGGGATTGCGGCCCAGATACGGCTCAGGGGGCGGCTCGTTCGGATCGACCGCCCCCACGTAGAACAGCGTGCAGCTCGCCTTCACGCAGAGGCGGCCGGTCGAATCGAGCACCCTTGCGTCCACCAGCGCGGTGGTGCGCCCATCGTGCAGCACGCGCGCCTCGATAACCAGCTCGTCGCCCAGAAGAGCGCCCCGCGTGAAATCGAGCGAGACATGCTGCGTGACGTTGTGCTTGCCCATGGAGTAGCCGGCCATGCAGGCGGTCACGTCGACAAGGAACATGAGGAACCCGCCGTGCGCGCGGCGAAACAGGTTCGCCGCATCCTGGGGCACCTTCACGCTGTTGCGGACGTAGCCGCGACGCAGCAGATCGTTGCGCAGGGCCTTGAACCCGCCGAGGTCGCTCAGATGGTTGAGGCACCCTTCCCGCAGATACGGGGGAAGGGTGCCCTCCTCGATGCGGATGTCCTCCGAATCGTCTTCCATGACGGTCAGCCGTACCGGTACTCCACGCCCATGGTGGGCCGGGGGTTCTCCCACTTCTTGACAATGGTGCCCTCGCAGGCGATGCGGCAGGTGCCGCACTCGAGGCAGCCGGCGTAGTCGAAGGACTTCTTGCCGTCCTCGTCGATCTTGTAGAGCGCCGCCGGGCACACGCGCACGAGCTTGAGGAACTCCTCGTCGTCGGGATCCTCCACCAGCTCGATGTGGGCGCTCTCCTCGTCCACCTCGTACTTGTCGAGCGCCAGGAACTCGTCGACGTTGACCGTGATCTCCCTCACCTTGCTCACAGCGACCTCACCGCCTTCCTCACCTCTCCGGCCAGCCTGAGCAGGCCGCGCTTCTTCACGATGGGCATCATGCGCTTCATGAGCGGCCTCTGCGGCTCGCCGTCCACGCTGAACATGGCGTTGAAGACCTCCCTCGCCATGACCGGGTAGTCGGTGAACATGCTCGACCAGCCCTCCATGGTGTGCGGCCACTTGCGGAACGTCGCGAGGTCCTTGATGACGAAGGAGTCCTCCATGGCCTGCTTGTAGGAGGCGAGGCCCGCCGCGCTCGTGTCGCCCGCGTCGAGCGCCTTGACCGCGGCCTGGCCGGCCATCTGGCCCGACGCCACCGCGAAGTCCATGCCGCGCACCTGGTAGCCCATGTTCATGCACAGCCCCGCCGACTCGCCCGCCACGAGGCAGCCGTCGAAGACGTACCGCGGCACCATGTCGTAGCCGCCCTCGGGCACCATGTGGCCCGAGTGCTCCACGAGCTTCGCTCCCTTGATGACGGGGGCCACGGCCGGATGGTTCTTGAAGTCCTCGAGCATCTGGTAGACCGGGACCTCGTTGGCGCCGTCGGCGGCCGTCGAGATGGTGGCCACGAGGCCGAGCGAGACGGAGTCCTTGTTGGTGTAGAGGAAGCCGCCGCCCACGTTGCCGTGCGTGCAGTCGCCGACGAACAGCATCGCGGCGCCCTCGCCCTCGGGGAGCAGGAACCTGTCCTCGATGACGCCGGAGGGCAGCTCGAGGACCTGCTTGACGCCGACCGCCATCTGGGAGGGCTTGGGGCGCGGGTTGCCCAGGCACCTCTCGGCGAGCACCGTGTTGCAGCCCTCGGCCAGGACGACCACCTGGGCGGTGATCTCGTCCTCGCCGGCGCGCACGCCGCAGACCTTGCCGCCCTCGTCCTTCAGCAGCTCCTCCACCGCGATGCCGCAGATGTACTCCGCTCCCGCCTCCTCCGCCTTCTCGGCCAGCCACTGGTCGAAGGGCGCGCGCAGGACGGAGTAGGAGTCCCTCCCCTCCTCGGCGAGCTCGGGGGAGGTGAAGTCGACGGCAAGCTGGGAGGCCGGGTCCATGAACGCCATGCGCTCGTGGGTGATCCTGCGCTCGAGCGGGGCCTCCCGCTCGAAGTCCGGGAACACCTTCTTGAGCGAGTGCGAGTAGATGCGCCCGCCCGTTATGTTCTTGGCCCCGGCGAAGACGCCGCGCTCGACGACGAGCACGCTCTTGCCGGCCGACGCCGCCGTGTAGGCCGCCACGGCACCGGCGCAGCCGCTGCCCACGACGATGATGTCGAAATCGGTCTCGGACACCTTGGGTCCTTTCTCGTCTGATTCGTCTCGGTTGGAAACCTTGGAAAGCCGGAAAACGGGCTTCGCCCTCGCTCGGCGAAAAAGCAAGGGCGGAGCCTTCCCGCAAGCGCCCCGGAACCGGGGCGCTTGGGCGCTACAGAGCCGCGGTCAGCGCCGGCAGAACCTCTTTGACGTCGCCGACGATGCCGAAGTCGCACTGCTTGAACACCGGGGCGTTCTTGTCCTTGTTCACGGCGACGACGCAGCCGGAGCGGTTCGCGCCCACCATATGCTGCATCTGGCCCGAGATGCCGGCGGCCACGTAGACCTTCGGCGTCACGGTCAGGCCGGACACGCCCACGTACAGCTCGGTGGGCAGCCAGTTCACGCCCTCGGTGAGCGGGCGCGAGCAGGCGATGGCCCCGCCGAGCTTCTCGGCCAGCGCGCGGGCGAGGTCGAGGTCGGCCTCCTCGGCGAAGCCGCGCCCGGCGGCCACCACGACGTCGGACTTGGTCGGATCCGCAGCAGTGCGCTCTCGAGGCTCCACGGCCGTCGCCTTGGCGGCGCGCTCCGGCGCAACCCAGGCGACGTCGACGGCCTCCCCTGCGCCGGAAGCTTGCGCGGCATCGCACACGCCCGCCGCCACGAGGTACACGGCAGTGCCGGCCGCGGGTTTCTGCACGCGCTCGGCCACGCCTCCGAAGTACGTGCCGCGCGCGCCGTCCTGCGTCAGGGCGACCGTCGCGGTCGCAGCCGCGGTGCCCATCTTCGCGGCCAAGCGGCCGGCGATGACCTTGCCGCGGCGGGTCGCCTCGACCAGGACCGCGTCGGACTGCTCGGCGAAGGGAACGAGCGCCAGGTACGCGTCGTCGACGAGCGCGCCTTCGGGCACCGCGACGTTCAGAACCGTGTCGGCGGCGTTGTCGACAACCCCGCCGAAGCAGACCAGCGACACCTCGTCGGCGCCCAGCCCCCGCGCGCCGCCGGCCAGCTCGCGGGCGACGTCGGCATGCTCAGCTATAACCAATGCCTTCATGTTCAGCACCTTCCTTCCCTACAGAGCGGCCTTGATGGCGGCGGCCAACTTCTCGATGGCCCCGTCGTTGGCTGCGTCGACGATCTCCTGCTTGCGCGCGGCCTGCTCGGGAGCCAAGCACTCCACCGTTTCGAGCGCCCGCTCGCACGGGCCGTCCGCAGCGGACACCTCCATCGGCTTCTTGCCGGCGGCGAGGATGTCCTTCATGCCCGGGATGCGCGGCTCGGCCGCATCGGGCGTCACGGACACGACGGCGGGAAGCTCCACCTCCACCGTCTCCGTGCAGTCCTCGAGGGCGCGCACGATAACGGTCGTCGCGCCGTTCACCTCCACCTGGGCGGCGGCGGTCACCACCGGCCAGCCCAGCTTCTCGGCCAGCTGCACGTCCACCTGCTGCGCGTAGTCGTCGGCCGAGCCGTCGCCGCACAGCACGAGGTCGACGTCGCCCGCCTTGGACAGGGCGCCTGCCAACGCCGACGCCGTCGCAGCGGCGTCCAGACCGGCCAGCGCGTCGTCCGCGAGCATGACCAGGCGATCCATGCCGCGGGCCAAAACGTCTTTCTTCAGCTTGGAGTTGTCGATGTCCGAGCCGCCCACGGTCACGGCGACCGTCTCGCCGCCAGAGGCGGCGGCTGCGCGGGCGCCCGCCTCGATGGCGTTCTTGTCGTACTCCGAGATGGTCAGCTTCGCCTTCGAGAAGTCCAGCGTGCGGTCGGACGCGACCTGCACGTCCTGGGAGTCGGGAACGGCCTTGAAGGCCACGGCGATTCTCATGGGTTCCTTCCTTTCCTCAGCGTCCTTTGAAAACGTCGGCAGGGCAAAGCGCCGAAGCGCTACTCCGCGTACTTCTTGGCGACCTGGCGTCCGGCGATATAGGCCATGATCTCATGCGTGCCGCCGCCGAACATGTTGCCGCGCATATCGGCCCACAGACGGCCGACGCGCACCTCGGTGGTGTAGCCGAGGCCCGCGTAGATCTGCAGAGCGCTGTCGGCCACCTCGAAGCAGGAGGAGCAGCCGTACCTCTTCAGCATCGCCGACTCCAATTGCACGGATTGGCCCTCGTCCATCATCCACAGCGTCTTGTACAGCATGTTGCGCGTGTTCTGCACCTTGATCTCCATGTCGGCCAGAAGCTCCTGGATCATCTCCAGACGCGCGATGGGCTTCCCGAAGGCGATGCGCTGGTTTGCGTACTTGGCGGCGTCCTCGAGGGCGGCCTGCGCGAGGCCCACCTGCTCGGCCACGATGTAGGCGCGCTCGACCTCGAAGTTCTTCATGAGCATCATGAAGCCTTCGCCCGGCTTGCCCATGCGCTGGTCCTCGGTCAGAACCACGTCGTCCAGGTACACCTCGCAAAACGGGATGCACTGCTGGCCGATCTTGTGCAGAGGCGCCGTCGAGACGCCCGGAGTGTCCATCTTCACGAGCCACAGGCTCATGCTGCCGTTGTCATGGGAGGGGTCCTCGTCCTTCGCGATGACGATCGTGTAGGGCAGCACGGCGCCCATCGTCACCCAGGTCTTCTGACCGGACAGCTTGTAAGTTCCGTCGGCCTGCTTCTTGGCGACCGTCGTCATGGAGCGGTTGTCGGAGCCCGCCCCCGGCTCGGAGATGGAGAGCGAGGCGATGGGCCAGCCCGTCTCCATGTAGTGCTCCATGGCCTCTTGCTTCTGGGCCTCCGTGCCGAACTCCATGATGTCGAACATGGACAGCGAGTTCTGGTACAGGATGTGCATGCAGCCCGCGCGACGGTACAGCTCCTCGATCATGAGGCCGATGGTCACGCGGTCGGCCGGGATCCCGCCGTACTCCTCCGGGATGCCCATGAGGCCGAACCCGGCGTCGCGGTACGCCTCGGCGATCTCGTCGGGCATGCTGTGCGTCTCGTACATCTGCTTCACAATGTCTTCCGTGAAGTAGCGGTCGCAGAACTCCCGGACGCTCTCCAGAAGCAGCTCCTGCTCGTCGGTCAAAGCGAAGTCCATGTCTCCTCCTCATTCTCGCACCGTTGAACATATGCTGAAAGCCTCGTCGACCAAAAGGCTTCGCAGGCCCCACGGTCGCCATTGACAGCATAGGCACTTGTTTAAAGAGATTTAATGGTCAATTTTCAAATTTTGAGCAAATATTGAACGGGAAAACATACCTATAAGCATTCCTTCGGAATGTCTGACAAAATAATAAGCTCCACTTATATATAGTTCTTTAACTGGCTATCTTTAGAAATACACCCATGACGATTTCAAAAATCCCCGCTTTGGGAGATACCAACAATATGAGACTTATGTTTCAAATTTTATAGACCCCGCAATGAACCGAGCAGATCGACTCCAGCCCGCCGAACGACGCAGAGCCTCGCACCCTTCTCAGTGTTTACTTAATTTTTCAATTTTGTATAAAAATTGTTTCTACAATTTTAAAAAACTATCCGTATAAGACCAAAACGGTCATCAAATTTGCACAGATCAGAAGATATGAATACTAAATCGATAGCTTCCACTTATGAATTCCATTAAAACCGAAAGGCTCATTCTATTAGACCGTGTATCGCGTCTCATCGCACAATACGCTTGCAAGCACGGCCCGGCCAAGCGCAGAGAGAGCCGCTGTTTGGCCAGGTCGAGGGAACGCTTAGGTAACCTGAAGGAGGATTACATGAGCACTTTGTCCACTGAGCAGTTCGATGCGTATCTCAAGCAGATCCGCGAGTTGGCCGAAGGCCCGCTCGAGGAGATGCAGCCGGAGATCGAGGTGACCAACACCTTCCCGGAGAAGTTCTACGAGATCGCCAAGGAGAACGACCTCTACCGCTTCGCGCTGCCCGCAGAGTACGGCGGATGGGACCTCTCCGAGCTCGACATCCTGCGCGTGCAGGAGGAGTTCTCTCGCGGCCCCGGCGGCATGCGCATGCACCTGCACTACGCGGCCGACCTGAACTGGCGCATCCTCGACGACTACGGTTCGGATGAGCTCAAGGCCGAGTACATGAACAAGTTCCAGGACAAGAGCGTGTTCACCTGCTTCGCCCTGACCGAACAGACCGGCGGCACCGGCGCCGACATCCACACCATCGCGGAGAAAGACGAGAACGGCGACTACATCCTCAACGGCGAGAAGTGGCTGATCTCCCACACCGACTGCTGCGAGTTCGCCTACGTCATCGCCGTGACCGATCCCGAGAAGAAGGGCGACGAGCGCCTGTCCGCCTTCTTCGTGCCGGTCGATACCCCCGGCTACGAGGTCACGCCCATGCCCCACATGATGGGCTGCCGCGGCGCAGCGCACACGGGCCTCAAGTTCACCAACATGAAGCTTGACAAGAAGTACTTGCTCGGCGAAGAGGGCCAGGGCATGGAGATCGCCATCCACTCGCTCTCCGTCTCCCGCGCCCACATCGCCGCCTCGAACCTCGGCATGTGCCAGCGCATGCTCGAGATCAGCCTCGCCCGTGCCAACGATCGCGTCACCTTCGGCAAGCCCATCGCCTCCCGCCAGATGATCAAGCGCGAGATCGCCGAGATGCAGACCTACACGCACGCCCTGCGCTGCATGGTCTACGACTTCGGCCGCGAGTACGACGCCGACCCCAACGGCAAGTACATCGAGGAGAAGGCGGCCATGTGCAAGCTGTTCTCCATCTACAGCACGCGCATCGTCTCCGACGGCATGCTCGAGATCTTCGGCGGCGACGGCTACTTCGAGGACTGCCCCTACGGCCCGGTCGAGCGTCTGTACCGCGACGCCCGCGCCATGTGGCTCGAAGAGGGCGCTCCGAACGTGCAGCGCATCACCATTGCCCGCAACTGCCAGAAGTTCGGCGGCAAGGTTGAGTACCAGCTGTAAAGCACCGCGTCGCCTCGCATGAGGCGGATCGACCGAGAACGAACCCACGAACGAGGAAGGAGGGCCGTCGCGCACAAGCAGGGCCCTCCTTTTTCTCTCTCGAACGATCTACACGCACATACCAGGGCTCGGCCCGCGCCGAGCCGAAGAAGGAGGAACCGTAACGATGTTGCCTTTGCAGGGAATCAAGGTCGTCGACCTGACCACCTTCCTCGCCACACCCGCCACCGGCCGCGTGCTGGGCGAGTGGGGCGCCGACGTCATCAAAGTCGAAGCGTTTCGCGGCGACGCGGGCCGAGTGAACCAGGCGGTCGTGTTCGGCATGCCTTCGAGCGACGAGGAGAACCTCGGCTTCGACATGGCCAACATGCACAAGCGCTTCGTCGCGCTCAACCTCAAGAGCGAGAAGGGCCTCGAGGTCATGATGAAGCTGCTGTCGCAGGCCGATATCTTCATCACCAACACGCGCACCAAGTCCTTGGCGAAAATGGGGCTCGACTGGGAAAGCTTGCACGCTAAGTTCCCGCGCCTCATCATGGGCCATGGCCTGGGATACGGCAAGAAGGGACCCGAGAAAGACGCGGCCGGCTTCGACGTGACCTGCTACATGGGTCGCGGCGGCGTGTTCGGCACGACCGTCAACCGAGGCGACTCCCCCATGATCCCCACGAACGGATACGGCGACTTCCAATGCTCGATGTTTTTGGCCGCCGGCCTTCTGGCCGCGGTGCTCGGGCGCGAGAAGACGGGCGAGGGCGACTACGTGACTTGCGCCCTCCAGCATGCCGGCATATACACCCTGTCCACCGGCATGGTGTCGGCCCAGTACGGCAACCCCTACCCGAAGAGCCGCCTCGAGGTGAACAACCCCCTCAACAACGTCTTCCGGTCGAAAGACGACAAGTGGGTGGTGCTGTGCCTGCCCGAGTACGACCGCGACTGGCCGCGCGTCATGAAGCTCATCGGCCGAGAGGAGCTTGCCGAGCATCCCGACTACTCGGTCTGCCAGACCGTCAACGACAAGGGCCTCGCCCCCGAGGTCGTCAAGATCCTCGACGACGGCTTCGCCCAGTTCACGCGCGAAGAGCTCATGAAGATGTTCAAGGAGAACGACTTCCCCTGCGAGCCCGCGCAAACGCCGCTCGACGTGTACGAGGATCAAAACGCGCTCGTGAACGGCTACATCAAGCAAGTCCCCTACCCCGACGGCGGACGTTGGTGCCCCACCATCCCGGTTCAGTTCGAACTCGAGGAGACTAAGGAGCTGCATCCCACCGGAAAGCTGGGCTCCGCGACGGCCGACGTCATGAGAGAGCTCGGCTATACCGATGCCGACATCGAGGCGGCCTTGAGCGAAGGGGCCGTCCAGGGCCCGACCGATCTGGCGGTCCTGCAGGGCAAGGCGTAAGGGTCCTTTTCGCCGCAAGGCGGGGCGGCGCGGTCCGCCCCGCCCCTCTTCGACGATCTCACGGGCGCTTTTCGCCAGCCCTTCGAGATCGCTTCAAATTCGCAAAAAGGGGATGAGCACGTGATCGAGAACCTATCCATCGACGAGCGCGCCAAAAAACGCTATTACGACCTGGGATACTGGTCGAATCGCACCTTGTGCGACGTATGGAACAAGCAAGCGAGCACGTTCCGTGACCGCGTGTACGTGGAAGACGACCTCGGAGGAGCGCTCACTTACGGACAGGTGGACGAGCAGGCGCGCAGACTGGCTTCCTGGTTCGAGGAGGTGGGCGTGAGAAACGGCGACGTGGTGTCGTTCCAGATCCCCAAATGGATCGAGTTCTGCATCGTCTACGTCGCCTGCCTCAAAGCGGGCGCCGTCATGCATCCGATAGCGATGAGATGCAACGGCCGCGATCTCGACTACCTCATCAACCAGGTAGGGGCGAAGGTCTACCTCTGCCCCACGTTCCACCACAAAACCGATTACGAGCAGCAGTACCTCGACGTCGCCGAAAAGCTTCCCACCCTCGAGGCGACGATGCTCATCGACAGGGAGAGGCCCGCCCGAACAGACCTTCCGATTCTCGGCGACGTCCTGAAAACGCATGCGCCCGCAGAGCGCCCGTCCCCGGCAACCTCGGACGAGGTGGCGTGCATCCTGTCCACCTCGGGCACGACCGGACGCCCGAAGGCGGCTTTGTGCACGCACAACACCATCCTCTTCTCGGAGCGCTCCTTCTCCTCCGCCGTCGGCCTCACGCAAGACGACGCGGTGTGGATGCCCTCCCCGCTCAACCATGCGACGGGGCTGTTCCACGGCCTCATCACCCCGATGCTGACGGGCGGCAGAGCGGTGCTGCAGACGAAGTTCGATGCGAAAGAGGCCGTGCGCCTCATCAACGAGAAGCGCTGCACCTGGTCGTGCGGGGCCACCCCGTTCATGCACGACGTGCTGCGCCGCCTCGACGAGTCGAACGAGAGCGTGCCCACCCTGCGCTTCTACCTGTGCGGAGGAGCGCCCGTCCCGCCTGCGATGGTGGAGCACGCGGCGCGCCACGGCATCCTTCTCTGCGAGCTGTACGGCTCCACGGAAAGCTGCCCCCACGTCCACGTCCCCCTCGACAAATGCCTGGAATGGAACGGGCGCTTCTCGGGCATCCCGTACGAGGGGATCGAAGTGCGCGTGGTCGACGAGCAGCGCCGCGAGGTTCCGCGCGGAGTCCAGGGCGAGGAGGCGAGCCGCGGACCGCACCAGTTCGTCGGCTACCTCAACGCTCCCGAGGAAACGGCGCGCGCCCTCGACGACGAAGGCTGGTTCTACAGCGGGGACCTGTGCTGCATGGACGAACAGGGCAGGATCCGCATCAACGGTCGCAAGAAAGAGCTCATCATCCGCGGAGGCGAGAACATCTCCATGCGCGAGGTGGACGATGTCGTGCTCGGCTGCCCCGGCATCGCCGACTACGCGACCGTCGGCGTTCCCGACGAGCGCCTCGGCGAGCGCATCTGCCTTTTCTACGTCGAAGACCCTCGGTGGGAAAAGCCCTTCTCGCTCGACGATGTGAAAGGGCATCTTCGGAAAAAGGGGGTGGCGAAACGCCTGTGGCCCGAGCGCCTCGAGCGCATCGAGGCGATTCCCCGCACCGCCACCGGGAAGGTCAAGCGATACGCGCTCTCCGAAGAGCTCGAACGCCGCCTCAGCGAACGGCCCTCGGCCTCGCCCTGCAAACCCGACGGAGGCGATGCAGACGGGGCGAAGCGGAAGAGCAGATGAGAGACCCTCGGATTGGAGCATGACGATGAGCGACGCGCAGAAGTACAGCATCACCCGCACTCGCGCCACATGGAAGCCGCGCGTGGACGCACGCGATCTCCCCTTCTTCACTGACGAGGACGGCAACGTCCTCGTAGGGGTGTCGGGCGATCAGCAGGCATCCTACACCGGATCGGGGCGCACGCTCGTGGGGATGCCCCCGTACCTGAGCCTTTTGGAAGATCCCGCCCCGTCGGGCCTTGCCCGTCCGAGGCTTCTGACTCGCGACCAGCTACCCGAAGGAGTGAGCGTCGACTACCGCATAGACGGAGGCTTCAACAACAACTGCGTGCTGGCGTCGTGGTCCGTTCCCAAGGAAAGCAGATACGAAGTGGCGTGGATGTGCCTCAAGACGTTCACCGGCATGCAGCTGAAATACGTCATGCCGAAAAAGCACCCTCCCCTCGTGTTCGCCCTCGGAGACGAGGACGCCTTCGCCTACTGCGACAAAAAGCCTTGCGACGAGTGCGCGTTTCGCTGCAAGAACGGCTTCGTCCTCTATGCGGGCGTGCGCGGCCTCGGCATCGTCGCCGTCCCGCTCGACCGCATAAGCTCTCTCAATCTAAAGAAATAGCGCCGTTTTCGCGCGTCGCAAAAGCGGCACGCACCCCGTCGCAAGCCCCGGCACCAAAAGCGAAGGAGGGGCTACTCCTCGCCGCAACGGGGGATCGTCCCTTTCGGAGGGATGAACCCCGCTGCGAACTCGATGAAGCTCTCCAATACCCAAGCGCGGAACTCGTCTTTCTTGTACATCATGTACACGTGATGGAAGTCGTGGGGAACCTCGCGCTCCGTGATGGGGATGTTCGTCAGATTCCTGAACGACTTCAAGCCGATAGTGTACGTGACCAGCGCGCACACTTCCGGACGTGTCGCACGGGAGACCATGCCGCCCAGCGTGATCTCGTCGTCGAACTCCCGACGGACGGGCACGTCGTACCGGTCGCACACCCGTGCCACCTCGTTGCCGATCGGCGTTCCCGTCCGATACGTGTACACGCACAAGCCGCGCAGATCTTCGAGGGAGATCTCTTTGCGCGACGCGAGGGGGCTCCTGGCGTTCACGCTCACCACCAGCTGGTGAGACACCACCGGCTCGCACCCGAACTCTGCCGCATCGGCATCCTTCGCCGCGAACACGACGTCGTACACGTCGTCTTTCAGCCCCTTGATCAGATCGCGCGAGAACCCCTGGGACACGCTGAACTGGACGCCGTCGCCGAACTGCGCCTCGTACGCCCCGATCAGCGCCGGAAGGTAATCGCCGGTGATGGTGTACAGCCCCCCGATCGACAGGCGACCCGACAGGCGGCCCGTGTACTCCTTCATCACCGAAACGCCCTTGTCGAGCTCGCGCAAAGCAGCGTCCACATACGACGCGAACTCCGATCCGTACCTCGTCAGACGGACGTTCCTCCCTTCACGGCGAAACAACGGCACCCCCAGCTCCTTCTGCAGCGAATGGATCGCGTCGGAAAGCGCGGGCTGGGTGATGAACAGCTCCTTCGCGGCGTTGGTGTAATGCTGCAACTCGGCGAGTTTGCGGAAGTAGTAGAGCTGTGAGAGATTCATTGCCCCCCCCCCCCGACGCTGCGCGCCTCGGGTGGTGATCGGAACGGTCTGACAGGGTTTCGCCCCCGTCCGAAGGCTTGCATTATTATACCCCATCCCGGGCCCAGCTCTCGTCGTACTGAGCCGATTCCGCGCATCCGCCACCCTTCCCGAACGCCGCCGGCTGCAGGATCCCCCATACCCGACACGCAGAGCGCATCATAGTTTTCAGAAATGGAAACCCCTGGTATCCACCTGTATTGCAAATTGGATTTTTACCAGGTCGGAATGCATACTGGTAACAGAGAGAGGGGGCTTTAGGACAGGTCCTCTCGCCACAGGATAAGGAGGTTGCACATGAATCCGAACGCCAAGATCACCGACGAGCAGTTTGAGGCGTACCTCAAGCAGGTTCGCGAGCTGGCCGAGGGTCCGTTCGAAGAGATCCAGAAGGAAGTGGAGGTGACCAACACCTTCCCCGAGGAGTTCTACGAGCTCGCCAAGAAGAACGACCTCTACCGCTTCTACCTCCCCTCTGAGTACGGCGGATGGGACCTCAACGAACTCGAGATCCTGCGCGTGCAGGAGGAGTTCTCCCGCGGCCCCGGCGGCATGCGCATGCACCTGCACCATGCAGCCGACATGAACTGGCGCATCCTCGATGACTACGGCAAGCCCGAGCTCAAGGCCAAGTACATGGACAAGTTCCAGGACAAGACGGTCTACTGCAACTTCGCCATCACCGAGCAGACCGGCGGCACCGGCGCCGACCTGCACACCACCGCCCTCAAGGACGCCGACGGCAACTACATCCTCAACGGCGAGAAGTGGCTGATCTCCCACACCGACTGCTCCGACTTCACCTACGTCATCGCCGTCACCGACCCCGACAGCGACAAGGACAGCCGCCTCTCCGCGTTCTTCGTGCCCAACGACGCCCCCGGATTCGAGATCGTGCCCATGCCCCACATGATGGGCTGCAAAGGCGCCGGCCATGCGGGCCTGAAGTTCACCAACGTCAAGCTCGACCCCATCTACCTGCTCGGCGAGGAAGGCCAGGGCATGGAGGTGGCCATCCACTCGCTCTCCGTCTCCCGCGTGCACATCGCCATGTCGAACCTCGGCATGGCCCAGCGCATGCTCGAGATCTCCCTCAAGCGCGCCAACGACCGCAAGACGTTCGGCAAGCCCATCGCCTCGCGCCAGATGATCAAGCAGAAGATCGCCGAGATGCAGAAGATGATCCACGTGCTGCGCTGCGCCATCTACGACTTCGCGCGCGACTTCGACAAGGATCCGCACAACGACTACGTCACCGAGAAGGCCGCCATCTGCAAGCTCTTCTCCATCGACACGGTCAAGCTCGTCTCCGACGAGATGCTTGAGATCTTCGGCGGCGACGGCTACTTCGAGGATTCCCCGTACGGCCCCACCGAGCGCCTCTATCGCGACTGCCGCGCCATGTGGCTCGAAGAGGGCGCACCCTGCGTGCAGCGCATCACCATCGCCCGCGAGACGCAGAACCACGGTGGAAGGATCGAGTACACCTTCTAGGGCCCGGACTTTCGCCCTCTCCTTCAGATGTGCCCGGCGTTCCCTCTGCTTGCACCTTTGGCGACTGCTCGGGATGAAGACGCGCCCCGTGCTCCTCTTCGGAGGGCACGGGGCTTTCGCTCGCAACGCCCCGTTCTCCCGAAAAGCCGGGCCCCATACGCTATACTGCGGTTGTCGACCGTCGAGGAGGACGTATGAACCTTCCCCAACTCTACTACTTCCGCAAGCTCGCCGAGCTGCAGCATTACACCAACGCCGCGAAGGAGCTGTTCATCACCCAGCCAACGCTGTCAAACTCCATCGCCTCGTTGGAAAGGGAGCTGGGAATACCCCTGTTCGAACGCGAAGGGCGCCATGTGCGACTCACGCGCTACGGCAAGGAGTTCTACGAGCACGCGCTCGAAGCGATCAACGCCCTCGAACGCGGCATCGCCCTCGCGAAGGAGCACGCGGGCTCGCCCACGGGGAACGTGGACGTGGGCACCATCTACACCATCCAAGGCGATTACCTCCCCGCGCTCATCAGCGCCTACCGGGCCCAATACGGACAGGGTGCGTCCGTGAACGTGTGCCAAGGGCTCTCGCTTCCGTTGATTGAGGACCTCGAAAGCGACCGATACGAGGTCGTTTTCTGCGCCCAGGTCGAAAACAAGCCCGACCTCACCTTCGTTCCCGTCCTCGCCCAAAGGCTCGTGGCGGTCGTGCATCGCTACCACAAGCTGGCTTGGCGGCCCCAGCTCAGCCTCTCCGATCTGCGAGACGCCTCCCCCATCATCACGTATCCGGAGACGACGCCTATCGGCAAAGAGGTGTCCGAGCTTTTGCGCACGCACGGGGTGACCCCCTCGATGCCCGTCTGCAACGACGAGATCACGCTGGCCAGCATGGTGGACAGCACGGAGGGCGCCGTGGGGGTCGCGCTCGACACGCTTGGCCTCAGGCCGTTTCGCGAGCTTATCACGAAGCGGTTCGTGGAAGTCGAGGACGACTTCCACAAGGTGTGCCTCGCATACAAGACCGGGGCCTACAAGACGCGGGCGACCGAGAACTTCATCGAGTTCGCTCGTCGGTTCGAGTGGCCGTGCTCGTGAAGGAAAGGGCAAAGCCGCGCGATCCCGCCCTCGGCTCCGACGCCGTGGAATTCGACGCATGAAAAAAGGGCGGCCCCGCATCGCAGGGCCGCCCTTTTTTCCGAAGCGTTCGCCTCTCCCTTACTCCGTCCACTCCTTCTGGACGGACTTCGCGTTGGCGAAGCTGTACATGCCGAGCAGGAGCACGACGACCAGCAGCACGAGCGCCACCGTGAACACCGCAGGATACCCGAACGATCCTCCGATGAACGCCCAGATGGTCGATCCGAGGCCGCCGAGCAGGTTCACGAACAGGCTGATGCGGGAATAGATGTCGGTGTATTCGCGCGTGCCGAATATCTGACGCACCACGATGGGGACGAGCACCACGCACGAGGCGAAGAAGAAGCCGTACACCGCGGAGCCCGCGTACAGCATGATCTCGCTGCCCGTCCCGAACCACACGAGCAGCACGCCGATCACGCCGGTCGCGAACGCGGCGAAGAACGAGATCTTGGGGCTCTTGTCAGCCGACACGCCCAAGGCCAGCTTGCAGACGGCCTGGGCCACCATCATGACCGTGGACATCATGACGCCCACGGCGAGCGCGTCGAACGTCACGTCGGTCAGCGACTTCGTGTAGCTGGGGAACTGCTGGGCCACGATGGTCAAAAGGTTGATGATGCCCGCGAACAGGAACACCGCGTAGAACACCGGCGACTTCATGGCCTTCGAGGCGGAGATGCCCACCGCCTTGCCGCCCGTCGCCACAGAGGGCCTCCCGTACGGCAAGACGCCCGCCTCCTGCGGCGTCTTACGGATGCAGAAGATGGTGAACGGCAGCGAGGTGACGAGGGCGATCAGGCCCCACACCATGTAGATGCTCCACACGTCCATGCCGTTGCCGCTCGCGTACAGGGCGTTGAACACCTGCAGCCACAGCGCGCCGCCGATGCCGGTGAACGCCATGCACAAGCCCTGGATGGTTCCTGCCTTCTGGTTGAACCAGCTGTTGCACAGCGCCGGAACGGCCAGCCACAGCAGGCCGACCTCGGCAAGGCCCATCATCGCACCGGCGATGTAGAACACCCACATGCTTTTAAAAACCGAGATGAGCAGAAAGCCGCCGCCGACGAGGATCGCCGAAGCCGATAGGACGACGCGAATGTCGTACTTGGCGAACAGTCGCCCGATGAACGGTGCAGACAGCGCCTCCACGAAGTACAGGACCGTGACGTAAAACGCCCATGTCGCCGTCTCGACGCCAAGCACCTCGGGGACAACCGCCTGAAACGCGCTCCATGTGGAGAACACGAGGGCAGAGCATCCGAGGGTGATCATGATGCCGGTAAGGATGACGAGCACGTGCTTTACGCCCATCTTGTCAGTGTAGGTTGCTTCTCCCAACTCTCTTCCTCCTTCGATACGTATTCCCTGCGGGAATATGCGCGCTTTCGCCTCCAGAGCGCCAGATTCTCTATAGGCGAAAGCGCTATCTTGAGTAGTGCAAAACAACCAAGAACGAACCCACTGCATATAATCCTCTAAGTCTTTTGGTTTTTTTATGGTCAAAATCATGTATTTGATGGCATTACAATAGGGACTTTCTATAATTGCGAGAAAAAAGGGGCCGAAGCGGAAATGATCGGGCGAGCTGTCGGGAAGAGCATTCGCCATCCGCTGGAAGGGGAACACCGTGAGCTCTCTGAACACGATGCAACTTATCGGGGAAACGTTCATCGCCTTGACCGAATCGACGCCTCCCGAGAAGATCTCCATCTCCGACATCGTCTCGGCGTCGGGCAAGAACCGCAAGACGTTCTACTATCATTTCGCAGACAAGAACGCCCTTGTCGCATGGATCTTCCGCCGAGATCTCGGCACTGTTCTGACCAACCGATTCGAAGAATCTCTTCTAGTGTACGAACCGGAAAGGAGCAAAGACGGAGCCTCGTCCTACCCGTTTTACCTGTTCGCCAAACGAGGCGTGCGCTCTCTTGACCACGCGGCCTTCTTCGAGGCGTTCGCAGATTGCATAGAATCCCGCAGAAGGTTCTATGCCAAAGTGCTTCGCGACACGACCCCCGACGGGCTGCGCGAGTACCTGCACCGGCTCTACGTGCCGGCGCTGCGAGACGACGTGCGCTTCATCCTGAGCAACCGCTACCTCAAAGAGGAGAACGTGACGTTTCTCTCGGAATTCTACACAGGGGCGTTTCTGTCCTATTTCTTTCGCCGCACCCTCGAGCTTCCGTCGAGGCCCTTGCGCGCCGACATCGGCCCGTTTGCGAACATCGTCCACACCTCCCTCGAGAACGTGATCAAAGAGCAGCAGCTCAGCCGCATTCTCTGAGCATCGCAAAGCCGAGCGATTATCGCCCCTCCCCCGAAAGCCTCCGATCCGCAATCGACCGCAAACACAAAGTCGCCGCAGCTTTTGAGAAAGGAAACCCCACGAGAAGGGATCACGCATATCGCCCGGTGAAAAAGGGTATGGGACGTAGACTTGGCGAAAGACCTTGATGGTGCGGTTTCGATGGTGTTCGTAAGCCTCGTGATTTTTGCAGTTGATTCTTGCCGATTCCCTATTGACTCAGTTCTGATTTTTGGAAGCGGGAATCAATGACCATCGTGTGCGCCGTTCGGTACACAGCAGTTCCTAGCCCCGATGCCTTGCCGATGATAACGCTTGCGAAAGCTCATCCAGCCTAGTTTCTCCAGCTTGGCGTTGCCGAGCTCCCGCGAGAGCGTCCAACCGTCTGCGATCCCCCAATAAGACTTGCGTGAGCGGAAATCAAGTCGCCTTCGGCGTCGTGCAGCTCTTTACGCGATGATGTCTCGGAGATTCCAACGGCGCTTGGTGCGCCTCATGAGCTCTTCGATCAAAACGTCGGCGAACCCTAACAAGCGAGTTTCTCGCTCTGCTCCCTAAGCCCACGAGAACCTCGGACGATCCGACGATCATGGGAGAAGATTCGCAGTTCTTTCTACCATCTCGCAATAGAGCCACGGGCATCGCCTGAGCCAAAGAAGAACTCGGCAATGATTCCGCGCTCAAAGAGTTCGATCTCGAACGGTTCGCCCAATAACCGGCTTATCACTACGACAACTACAACTTCTCCCATCCGTGTTGCGAGGGAAACGGGCGCACGTAGGGGCTCTTCCGAATCCTCATCGGTCATGACGCCGGCTGCAACCTGGATTGAAAATCCGCGGACGGCGAAGAGAACGACGAAATCAGCCGACTTGCCGTCGAAGAAGGGGCTCTCTCCACGCTCATCTCGATAGTCGTTCGCATCGCAACTCCATGCGACCCGGATAAGCCCCCGAACAGCGAGCTCGCCGTCTCGTTCGGACAGCCTCGATAAGGGATCCCGTTCCAGCCTCTGCGCACCGGATGGAGTAGGTTGGACAACCTCTCGCGCCAGCACAATCTCCGAACACGACCACGATCGAGAAGATCATTTCCAAGACGACATCTCTTGCAGAAAAGCTGTCTTGAGCTCTGCAAGGCTCTTGTAGTATGATCGGACACTCTTCGAGAGGTCATCCGCAAGACCGCGGTCGCCCGGAACGGGTACCAAGACCTCCTTCCAGCGATCACCCAAATCCTCCCTGTTTGTTTGCATGAAGACAACGCGATCCCATTGCGCATGCACATGATCGAGCATAAGCGACCAGGCAATGTAGAAATTATCAAACGGAGCTTCATCCGTAGCGCTAAGAACAAGAACCTCCTTAGTGAAGACCGCCCTTTCCTGCCCAGGAAGTATGACTGCAGGCTCACCGATATTCTTCGAAGCCCTGGCAGGAGTGACGACGTCCCACGGGTTCATACCGCTCGACTCTGCCTTCCAGAACTTCCTGGCAACCACCTCGGAAACCATGTTGGTGCTGTTCGGATTGATCGTGCCACCCCTAATGTCGGACACCTTGATGTAGGGAACAGTGCCGGATCTCATATCCTGAGAAGGGCTCCCATGCCCCGCCTTCACCCTTATCCAACCCGCATCAACAAGAGCGCCGAGGCTTACGGGAGAGCATCCAGGGAGAGACCCCGTCATCCAATTTTTAAGTGTGACCTTGGTTGACTGGTCGCAATAACGGGGAACGCCAATGTACGTCGTCGCCAAGGACATCGCATCCATAAACGAAGCGGTGGATGTCTCGCCATCGCCAGTAAGAAGACTGTCGACATCCATCGCTGCAGCGTCATCGACTTCAGAGGTTCTCGTCATACTTGAAGCATCGATGCGGAAAAGCGTCTCGCCGTCCTTGTTGATCCCGATAGTGGGCGCATTCGAAACCCAAATCTTGCCATCAAGCACCCAAAACGGTTGCTTCGCTCGGGCAGACCTCGAACCGCTCCCCCTTTTAACGAGCACGTAGAAGTTGGTTTTCGCTCGACAGAACCCTTGGAAGGCTTCCATGGGGATATTCAGCACAGCCTTGAGAGCGAACCTTTCATCAAGCCACTCACGGAACCAGGCATAGCTCTTGGAGAAGAAATAAGTCTCAGGGAGCACTATACCCAGCCTTCCGCCCTCATGAAGCAGACGCCAAGCCCTTTCGACGAATACGATGCCTAATTCGGTCTGCATGTACTCATCAGAAGCCTTTCCAGCTTTGGTGTGCATGCAGATGGTGTAACCGCATGCGCTCGCTTCGCTCGCACCAATCTTCAAGTTTTGCCCGAACGGAGGATTTGTAAGGACAACGTCGTACCCATCGTCTCCAAGCGCATCCTCAAGCCCGTGCCTATTGTCTCGCCATTTGGTCTGTCTGATCGAATCACCCAGCTTTATGTGCGTGGAGCCATCACCCATGCCCACCATAAGAGCCCGAGCAAGTTTCACGTTGATATCATCGAGATCGATGCCGTACAGTTTCGCGTTCGCCCACCTGACGGCATCCGCCTCGTTGACGCAACGATGCCACCTGTAGGAACGCCTCGCCCAAGAAACCTCCCGTACCGCACGCAGGGTCGATAACCTTGTCTGTAACGTCTATGCACATCATACGGGTAGCGGCCTGAATCACCCTGCTCGGAGTGAAGTATTGGCCGTCACCATATTTGAGGTTAGCATTGCGGAAGACTTGGAATGCCAGCGAGAGGGTGTCGGGCTTGACATCAACCAGGTCTTTGCGCTGGAGTTCGGCAACCGCCGCATGAATGGTCGTCGAATCGAACAGGATCTCATCGGGCTCGTCATCGTTGAAAAGGTCTCTCCTGTCGAGCTTGTATCTCCTGAACAGAGCGTTGATGACCTCTGCGGTTTCATCGGGGCTATCCAAGATCTGAAAATCAACCTTGGCAGCCCTGAGCGCGCGAGCGTCCGAATCCGACTGCATCTTGATTAGGAGAAGGTTGCAAAGCTGATTCAGCCGCGCATCCGACCGTGTCGACCTACCATCCGAAGACACGATGAGCGCGAGAAGATCCGCAAAGCACGCCCTCAGCTCCGCTAAATCAGGCACGGTCAAATCCTCAACACCGACGTTCTCGCTCATGATCAGGTTCTCCGAAGGCTGCGGCAACGAAGATCCCTTTACCACGGAGAACTCGCCTGAAGGAAGCTTGTAGACACGGGTAAATCTCACGCCATCGGTCAATACGCCCATCCGAACCTTGGGCTCTAGACCCATATAGGTCTCAAGTTCCGAGAGGCCACTGGGGTCTCCCGGCTCCTTGCACTCCACGATTACCTTGCAGTGCTGCCAGTCCCCCTTTCCCTCTCCATTGTCGAAGAGAGCGATATCGACGGGGTATCCTTTGTAGCTTCGTCCAAGCTCTCGCTGCGCAGAATCAGATGGCGTCTTGGGAACCCGCCACTCCTTGTCAGAAGAGTCGGGAGATGGACACTGTATCTGCTCCCTACGCCAACCGAGGTCGATAAGGGCCTTCAATACCGGAAGGCGGGTCAGATGATGCTCCTTGAACGATTCGGATTCGTAAGCCACTGTTTATCCTCCCCTGACTCTGAACGCATCTTGCCAGCCTTCATCCCAAACGAAAACCCGCCCTCGCAAACGACCGTTCGCAGGAAGAAGTTCATGATGATCGATATGAAGGAAACCAGATTGCAAAATCTCAGACACTATTTCACCCTCTGGCACAATCCGGATGGCCGTAGCGAGCGTGACGAACGGCATGACGGTTTCCATATCCCTCGCATACACCACGGCACCATTTTAGCGGACTTCACGACCTACGGCATCCAGTAGCCCACATACGGAGGCCAAAAAACAGGGGCCGCACCCGCGCGGCCCCCTCTCGCAACCTATGCGCGCAGCGGCTACTTGCGCTGCCCCTGCTTGTCGTTGAGCAGACGGTTGAGAGCGTTGAGGTAGGCCTTCGTGGACGACACGACAATGTCGCCGTCGGCGCCGCGGCCCGTGTACACCTCTCCGCTCGGATCGGTCACGCGGATGGTGACCTCGCCGAGCGCGTCGATGCCGCGCGTGACGGACTGCACCGAGAACTCGGTGAGGTCGTTGTCCACCTGCACGATCTTGTTCACGGCCTTGCACATGGCGTCGACCGGGCCCGTGCCCCACTCGCAGGCGGTGACCACCTGGTCGGCCTGGTTGCGCAGCGTGACGGTTGCCGTCGGCGTGAGCGGGAACCCGCAGCTGATCTGCACGCCCTCAAGCGTGTACAGCGCGCTTTCGTTGCGGTCGCGCTCGTTCACGAGGCTCTCCAGATCCTCGTCGTACACTTCCTTCTTCTTGTCGGCCAGGTTGAGGAACGCCTCGTACACCTCGTCGAGCGCTTCGCCCTCAAGCTCGTAGCCCAGCTCCTCCAAACGGTGCCTCAAAGCCGCGTGGCCCGAGCGCGCCGTGAGCACGATCTGGCTCGTGCCCGCGCCCACCTCGGCCGGGTCGATGATCTCGTAGGTGTCGCGCTTCTTGAGCACGCCGTCCTGATGGATGCCGGAGGAGTGCGCGAAGGCGTTCGCGCCCACGATGGCCTTGTTGGCCTGCACGTTCATGCCCGTGATGGACGACACGAGGCGGCTCGCCTTGATGAACTCGCGCGTGTTGACGTCGGTTGCGGCGTCCAGCTCTTCGCCGTGCATGCGGATGCCCATGACCACTTCCTCCATAGCCGTGTTGCCCGCGCGCTCGCCCAGGCCGTTGATGGTGCATTCCACCTGCGTGGCGCCGTTTTTCACGCCGGCCAGCGACAGCGCCGTGGCCATGCCGAGGTCGTTGTGGCAGTGCACCGACACCGTGACGTTCTCGATGCCGTCCACATGGTCCATGAGGTACTTTATGCGCGCCCCGAATTCCTCGGGCAGCGAATAGCCCGTCGTGTCGGGGATGTTCACCACAGTGGCGCCCGCCTTGACGACGGCCTCGATGACGCGCGCAAGGAAGGCGTAGTCGGAGCGCCCCGCGTCCTCGGCGTAGAACTGCACATCCTCGACGAAGTTGCGCGCGTACTTGACGCACTTCACCGCGCGCTCGACGCACTCGTCCTCGGTGATGCGCAGCTTGTCGCGCATATGGCTCGGGCTCACGCCGATGCCCGTGTGGATGCGGGGGCGCTTGGCGTACTTGAGCGCGTCGGCCGCCGCGTCGATGTCCTTCTCCACCGCGCGCGTGAGGCCGCACACCGTGGCCGCGTCGCCCGCGAGCTCGGCGATGCGACGGACGGACTCGAAGTCACCGGGGCTCGAGATGGGGAAGCCCGCCTCGATGACGTCCACGTTCAAACGCAGAAGCTGGCGCGCGACGACGAGCTTCTCCTCCGTGTTCATGGAGGCGCCCGGCGACTGCTCGCCGTCGCGCAGCGTGGTGTCGAAGATGTTGATCTTGCGCGTCATAATCGTGCGTCCTTTCGTTTCGTTGCCCGTCCGCGCCCTTCGCGGATCGCGGACAGGGGTGTGGCGATCGCGCCGACCGTCAAATCCGCGCCTCCGAACCCGCCCGGTCGGCGAAGCGGCGAAGGCGTCCGCGAGGCACAAGCCACCCGCCGCCTGCAAAAGCGGCGGGACGGCAAGGAGTCACAGCCTCACGTGCCAGAGGCTCTTCAGGTCGGAGAGGCCCGCGCGCAGCTTCGCGAGCACCGCGTCGGTCACCTCGCCCTCCACGTTCACGTAGGCGAGCGCGCGCCCGTCCTCGGGAGAAGCGGATATCTGCATCGTCGTGATGTTGATGCCCTCCTCGCCGAGGATGGTGCCGATCACGCCGATCCTGCCCGGAGCGTCGACGTACTCGAACACGAGCGACTGCCCGGCCGGCGCGATGTCGAGCTTGTACCCCAGAAGCGACACGAGCCGCGCGGCCTGGGACTCCCCCGCCAGCGTGCACGCCACCTCCGTGCCGTCGGCCACGATGGACACCCGCGAGGCATAGCCGCCGGCGTCGGGCGCCGAGGCCGTCTCCACCTTGATGCCGTGACGCTTCGCCACCGCATTGGCGTTCACCGGGGTGACCGTGGCGGTGTTCTTGTACGACAAGAGCCCCTTGAGCGTGCCCGCCACGAGGATGGACGGATCCGCGCCGGCCAGCTCGCCGCCGGCGCAAAGCTTCAAGAACTGCGGGATCTCGCCGTGTATCTGCGCGAGCATGCTGCCCATCATCTGGCAAGCGGGCACGTAGGGCCCCACCGCGTCCATGACCTCGGGTGGGACGGGCGCCATGTTGAGCGCCGTGGGGACGATGGAACCCTCCAGGCCCGCCGCCACGTACTCGGCGATCTGCACGCCGGCGCGCTCCTGCGCCTCTCTCGTGCTCGCCCCCAGATGCGGCGTGAGCACGGCGTTATC
The DNA here is from genome assembly GCF_002899695.1 of Rubneribacter badeniensis. Taxonomy (GTDB): domain Bacteria; phylum Actinomycetota; class Coriobacteriia; order Coriobacteriales; family Eggerthellaceae; genus Rubneribacter; species Rubneribacter badeniensis. The sequence goes on along the minus strand of NZ_PPEL01000002.1, from coordinate 13,845 downwards.
GAACTCGTGCAAAGGGCTTTCCCGGCACGGCTCGGCCTCGAACACGTCGATGCCCACCGCGCCGATCTTCCCCGCGGCCAAGAAGTCGGCAAGCGACTTCTCCTCGAAGATGCCGCCGCGCGCCGTGTTGACGAGGACGACGCCGTCCTTCATGCGGGCGTACTGGTCCGGCCCGAACATGCCGATCGTCTCCTTCGTCTTGGGAAGGTGGACCGTGATGAAGTCGGCGAGCGGCACGACGGCGTCCACGTCGTCGAAAAGCGCGACGCCCAGCTGCTCGGCGCGCTCGGGGCTGCAGTACGGGTCGTAGCCCACGAGCCTCATGCCGAACGCCCGCGCGCGCTCGGCCACGAGCCCGCCCACGCGGCCCAGACCGAAGATGGCAAGCGTCTTCTCGTACAGCTCGACGCCCGTGAAGCGGCCTCGCTCCCACTCGTGGGCGTGCACGACGGCGTTGGCCTGGGCGACGTTGCGCGCGCAGGCCAGCATGAGCGCCATGGTGTGCTCGGCGGCGCTCACGATGTTGGAGGTGGGCGCGTTGCACACGATGACGCCGCGCTCGGTGGCGGCCTCCACATCCACGTTGTCCACGCCCACGCCCGCGCGCCCGATGACGCGCAGACGCCCGCCCGCCTCGATGACCTCGCGCGTCACCTTCGTGGCCGAGCGCACGATGAGCCCGTCGTAGGCGGGGATGGCCGCGACAAGCTCCTCGGGCGGCATCTTCAGCCTGACGTCGGCCTCGATCCCCCTGTCGCGCAGCATGGAAAGGCCCGCCTCGGCCAGCTTCTCGGTAACCAGCACCTTCTTCGTCATAACGGAAACCACCTTCGAGCATCGCGTTGCCGGATTCGGATCGCGCCTCCCGATGAAAAGCGCGAGCGCTCGGCAGGAGGCGACGTGTCCATGATAGTGCGAATTCCCCCGGACGCGCGGCGCCGCTCGGCGAAAATCGCAGAAAACCGCCCTGCGAGGCGTGCGGCGCGGCCCTTCGCGCCGCACGCGGAAACCGCGTCGGCGCGCCTACTCGTCGCCGCGCTTGATCCAGCTGAACATGCCGCGGATCTTCTCGCCCGTCTTCTCGATCTCGTGCTCGTTGACGGCCGCGCGCTGCTCGAGCAGCCATTGGTGGCCGTTCTCGCAGTCGGCCATGAACTCGCGCGCGAACTCGCCGTTCTGGATGCGCGCGAGGATCTCGCGCATCGCCTTGCGCGACTCCTCGTTGATGACCTTCGGGCCCGCGTAGTACTCGCCGTACTCGGCCGTGTTGGAGATGGAGTAGTTCATGAAGTGGATACCGCTCTCGTACATGAGGTCGACGATCATCTTCATCTCGTGGTACACCTCGAAGTACGCCAGCTCCGGCGGGTAGCCCGCCTCGGTGAGCGTCTCGAAGCCCGCCTTGATCATCTCCACGAGGCCGCCGCACAAAACCGCCTGCTCGCCGAACAGGTCCTCTTCCGTCTCCTCCTTGAACGTGGCCTTGATGATGCCCGAGCGAGCGCCGCCCACGCCCCAGCAGTACGACAGCACCACGTCCCACGCGTCGCCGGTGGCGTCCTGCGCCACGCAGGCCAGATCGGGCACGCCCGAGCCCTCCGTGAACTGGCGGCGCACGATGTGGCCGGGGCCCTTCGGCGCGCACATGACCACGTTCACGTCCTCAGGCGGCACGATGTAGCCGTAATGGATGTTGAAGCCGTGGGCGAACGCGAGCGTGTCGCCCGCCTTGAGATGCGCCTCGATGTGATCCTTGTACACCTGCGCCTGCAGCTCGTCGGGCACGAGGATCATGATGAGGTCGGCTTCCTCGGCGGCCTCGTCCATCGTGCAGACCTTCAGGCCCGCCTCCTCGGCCGCGGCCCACGACGACGAGCCCTCGCGCAGACCCACGCGCACGTCGCAGCCGGAGTCCATGAGGTTGAGGGCATGGGCGTGGCCCTGGCTCCCGTATCCGATGACGGCGATCTTGCGTCCCTGGATGATCTGCGGATCGACGTCCTGCTCGTAATAGATGGTGACAGCCATGTTCTCTCTTCCTTTCTTGTTGGCTGCGGTTACCTTTCTTGTCCCGCCGCTCTGGCAAGCGGCGACGAGGCCGGCGTTGCAGGGCGCCGAGGCGCCCGGTCGCGCCGCCCCAAGCCCTCCTCGCGAGCCGAAGGCGCGCTTCGCCGAGCTTTCACGGCGATCTCGAGGGCCGAGGCGACCCTCGCCGGCTTTGCTAAACCGGGGGCGCTCACGCGTCCTTGCTGTTGCGCGACATCGCGATCTTTCCCGTGCGCGTGATCTCCTTGATGCCGTAGGCGCGGAAGAGGTCCTCCATGCCCTTGAGCTTGCTCTCGTCGCCGGTGGCCTCGATGGTGAGCGAGCTTCTGCCCACGTCGACGATCTTCGCGCGGAACACGTTCGCGATCTCGATGATCTCGCCCCGGCGGTCGGGGGGCGCGTTCACCTTGAAGAGCACCAGCTCGCGTTCGATGGCCCCCTCGTCGGTGAGGTCGGTGATCTTGTGCACGCTGATCAGCTTGTGCAGCTGCTTGGTGATCTGCTCGTAGGCCACCTCGTCGGCCTTCACGATGGCCGTGACGCGCGACATGGTGGCGTCCTCGGTGGGGCCCACGGACAGCGATTCGATGTTGAATCCGCGCCGCGAGATGAGGCCCGTCACGCGCGACAGCACGCCGGGCTTGTTCTCCACCAAGACGGACAGGATGTGCCTCATCGGTCCTCCCCCTTCCCGCCGCGCTCGTCGGACGCGTCGGGCACGCCCTCGCGCACGGCCCCCACGGCCGCGTCGATGGCCCCGATCACGTCGTCGAGCGCGCGACCCGGCGCCACCATGGGGTACACGTTCTGCTCGCGGGAGACGGCCACGTCGAGCAGATAGGGGCCGTCGCTTTCCAGCATGCGCGCAAGCGCCTCGTCCACCTCGTCGGGTCGCTCCACGCGCTCGGCCCGCCAGCCGTACGCCTCGGCCAGCTTAACGAAGTCCGGGCACGCGTCCAGAAGCGTGGAGGAGTAGCGCTCGTCGTAGAACAGCTTCTGCCATTGGTGCACCATGCCGAGGCACCGGTTGTCCAAGACGAGCACCTTCACCGGCACCCGGTGGACGGACGCCGTGGCCATCTCCTGGCTGTTCATCTGCAAAGACCCGTCGCCGGCCACGCACACCACCGTCTTGTCGGGGCATCCGAAGGCGGCTCCGATGGCGGCCGGGAACCCGAACCCCATCGTGCCCAGGCCACCGGAGGACAGAAAGCTGCGCGGCACCTCGCGCGCGATGTGCTGCGCGGCCCACATCTGATGCTGGCCCACCTCGGTCACGACAATGCTCTTCTCGGGATCAAGCGCGTCGGAAAGCCTTTCCATGACCACCTCCGGCACGATCTCGCCGGGGTTGTCGCCCACGTTGGGATGGTAGAACGGATGGCGCTCGCGCCATTCGGCGATCCGGGCCAACCATTCCTCCGTGGCAGGGCGGGCGCCCTCCTTGGAAAGCTGGGCGACGACGCCTTCGAGCACGCCCTTGAGGTCGCCCACGATGGGCACCTGCACCTCGCGCACCTTGCCGATCTCGGCCGGGTCGATGTCGATGTGGATGACGTCGGCGTGCGGCGCGAACTCGTCGAGCTTGCCCGTCACGCGGTCGGAGAAACGCGCCCCCGCCGCGATGATGAGGTCGCTTTCGGTCATGGCGAGGTTCGCGTACTTCGAGCCGTGCATGCCCACGGGGCCCAGGTTGAGCGGATGCGACGCGGGAAACGCCCCTTTTCCCATGAGCGTGGTGACCACGGGTATCCGCATGGCCTCGGACAACTCCACAAGCTCTTGGGACGCGCCCGAGGACACCGCGCCGCCGCCCACGTACAGGACGGGGCGCTTCGCCTGCCCGATGCGGGCGACCGCTTGCTTGACCTGCTTCGCGTTGCCGCGGTAGGTGGGCTTGTACGAGGGCAGGCTGACCTCGTCGGGATACTCGAACGCGAGCCGCTCGCTGGCCACGTCGCTCGGCACGTCGATGAGCACGGGGCCGGGGCGGCCCGTCTTGGCGATGTGGAACGCCTCGCGAAACGTGCCCGCGAGTTCGTCGGCGGACTGCAAAAGGTAGCTGTGCTTGACGACGGGCATCGTGATGCCCACGATGTCGGACTCCTGGAACGAGTCCGTCCCGATGACGCCGCGCGGCACCTGGCCCGTGATCACCACGAGCGGGATCGAGTCCATGTAGGCCGTCGCGATGCCGGTGACCGTGTTCGTGGCGCCCGGTCCGCTCGTCACGATGGCCACGCCCACGTCCCCCGTGGCGCGCGCGTAGCCGTCGGCCTCGTGCACCGCCCCCTGCTCGTGGCGCGCGAGCACGTGGGTGATCTGGTCGGAGTCGTACAGCGCGTCGTAGATCTTGATGGCCTGGCCGCCCGGGTATCCGAAGACGAGCCGGACGCCCTCGGCCTCGAGCGACGCCACCACGGCCTGCGCGCCCGTCATCTCGAGGCCCTGCTTCGCCGTGCGGCTCCCGAGGCCGCGCGGCGCGCCCTTGGCGGCGGCCGTCGCGGGCCGGGGCCGTTCGTTCGCTGGCTTCGTCATGACACGTACGCCCCCTCGTCGGCCGACGAGACGAGCTTGGCGTACTTCGCCAGCACGCCGTGGTCGTGCTTCTGCGCCGGCGGCTGCCACGCCGCGCGTCGGCGCGCGAGCTCGTCGTCGTCCACCTGCAGCGTGAGCGCCCCTCCCTCGATGTCGACGGTGATGAGGTCCCCTTCCTCGATGAGCGCGATGGGGCCGCCCGCCGCGGCCTCGGGGCTCACGTGCCCCACGGCCGGCCCCTTCGTCGCGCCCGAGAAGCGCCCGTCGGTGATGAGCGCCACGGACGTGGACAGGCCCATCCCGCAGATGGCCGAAGTGGGCGTGAGCATCTCGCGCATGCCCGGGCCGCCCTTCGGGCCCTCGTAGCGGATGACCACCACATCGCCGGCCACGATCCGTCCGGCATTGATGGCCGCGCACGCCTCCTCCTCGCTCTCGAACACGCGCGCGGGGCCGGTGTGCTTGAGCATGGAGGGATCCACGGCGCTCTTCTTCACGATGGCCCCGTTGGGCGCGATGTTGCCGTGCAAGACGCGCAAGGCGCCCACCGGGGAGAACGGGTTGTCGTGCGCGCGGCACACCTCGCCGTCGGCCGGACGGGCGCAGTCGCGCAGATACTCGTCGAGCGGCCCCATGCAGGTGAGCGCGCTGCGGTCGAGCAGCCCCAGCTCGGCCAGCTCGTGCATCACCACCGGCACGCCGCCCACCTCGTACAGGTCGGAAAGCGGGCGCGGGCCCGAGGGGGCCAGCTTCACGAGGTGCGGCGTGCGCGCGCTCGCGGCGTCCCAGTCATCCATCGTGATGGGATGCCCCGCCTCGCGCGCGATGGCCGTGAGGTGCAGCACCGTGTTCGTGGAGCCGCCGAAGGCCATGTCGCACTCCATGGCGTTGTGGATGGCCGCCGCGCTCACGATGTCGCGGGCGCGCACGCCCTTCTCCAGAAGCTCCATGACCTTCATGCCCGCGCGCTTCGCGAGGCGGATGCGCTCGGAGTACACGGCGGGGACGGTGCCGTTGCCGGGAAGCGCGATGCCGAGGGCCTCACACAAACAGTTCATCGAGTTCGCCGTGAAAAGCCCCGAGCAGCTGCCGCAGGTGGGGCACGCGTGGTCCTCGTGGTACTTCAGCTCGTCCTCGGTCATCGTGCCCGCCTGCACCCGGCCCGCGCCGTCGAAGAGCGTGTTGAGGTCGGTGGAGGGGCCGCGACCGCCCGGACGGGTGCCGGCGAGCATCGGGCCGCCCGAGACGAACACCGTGGGGATGTTCACGCGCAGCGCGCCCAAGAGCATCCCCGGCACCACCTTGTCGCAGTTGGGGATGCACACCATCGCGTCGAAGGCGTGGCCCTGCACGGCGCATTCCACGCTGTCGGCGATGACCTCGCGCGACACGAGCGAGTAGTGCATGCCGTCGTGGTTCATGGCGATGCCGTCGCACACGCCGATGGTGGATATCTCGAAGGGCACGCCGCCGGCCAGGTAGATGCCGGCCTTCACGGCCTCGGCGATCTTGTCGAGGTTGTTGTGGCCGGGGATGATGTCGTTGCGCGAGTTCATCACCGCGATGAGCGGGCTCTCCAACTCCTCGTCGGTGACCCCGTCGGCCTTGAGCAGGCTGCGGTGGGGGGCGCGCGCCGTGCCGCATCGCACGGCATCGCTTCTCAGCTGCATGCGTCCGATCCTTTCTCCCGATGCCGCGCCCTGCCGGCCGCGGCGTTTCCGCCCATAAAAAAATCCCGCTGCAGGCAGGCTGCACCAGGACCTCAGAAGGAAGGAGGACGCGCCGCCGACGCACGCGCGCCGCGGCTGCTCTCGATCGGACCGATAACGGAGTCGCCGGTTCAGCCTACTTGCCCCGCGCGCCGTCGGAGATCGTCCGAGTGCGTCGCGCAACGTTCGCGCCGAACTGCTCGGAGGTGGCGTTCAGGCCGCCCACCGCCGGCTCGCAGCAACCGCCGGCTCTCTGGAGATGGGTTCGTCCCTACTGTCCTCGTCAACGCATTTCGCCTATGAACTTGTCGAGCGGAAGTATACCCCCGCGCCCATCCTTTCCCGCGCGCGCCGCGCGCGCCCTTCACAAAAGCCACAAACCGCATCGCGCCCCAAGCTCACCTTGGCGCGCACGAAGCGCCCTCGCGCCCTGGCGCGCTCGAAACGGCCTCGCACCTGACACCCTCTCCCGGACGTCCCCTTCGGGCGAAAGCCCATCGGGTCGCCGAGCCCGAGAGGCCGCGCGGAAGCAGCCGGGCGACGGCGATTCGGGAGCGGGGCGGGTTTCGCGCCCGAAAGCGCCCCGTGCGCGAAAAGGAGGGATCGCCGCCGCCTCCGCGCCGGCGCGCGAAGGCGCGCCCCTCCGTCCATCGTCGCGCGCGGCAAGTCCCGTCCGCTTCCCGATGCGGGCCTTCGCCCTCGCAACGTGTCGGACGGCTGACCGATCGGCCAAGGCAGGGAAACGGCTGGCCGAACGCGTGCAGGGCGAGCGTGCCCGCGTCGTACACTCGCCTTCCACCACGGGGCCCCGCGCAGGGGCCCCTCCCGTCTGGAACCGAGAAAGGAGGCATCCGCATGGCGTACCGGGCGATCCCCTACCTCGTCACCCGCAGCGCGAAACGCGAGGCGCGCACCGATCCGTACGCGACCGAGCGGAGAAGCCTCCCCAACCGCACCCACGGCATCTCCTACGCCTCGTCCCCGTGCCGCTCCGCACGCATCAGGACCTACACCCCCTCCGAGGCCGTCCGTCCCGCAAGCGCCTCTGCGCAAAGCGCGCTGCCCGAGGCCGTCGACCTCAAACGCGTGCTCGCCGCCGTGCTCGTCATGCTGCTCGTCTTCATCCTGTCGGCGTTTCTGGGCATATACGCGGCCCGCGCCGCGAGCAGCCTCCTCGGCGACGAGGCGGGCGCGTTCGCAAACCCCTTCGGCGCAGACAACGAGACGCGCGCCGAAAGCCTGAGCGCGCCGCAGTCGACCTGGGAGGAGGGCAACGTTCCCGAGCTTTACCAAGACGACCCCCAGTGGGCCGACCGGCCTTACGGATCGAGCACCATCGGAGCGGCGGGCGCGGCACCCGTGTGCCTGGCCATGGTGCGCGTGGCCGTGACCGGCGATGTCCAAACCGACCCCATCGACGTGGCGTCGTTCTCGCAGCGCAGCGGCTACGCCGACTCGCCCGACGCCACCGCCCTGCTCACCGGCGGAGCGGCAGAGCTCGGCCTCGCCGTGAGCGCCGTGGACGCGAGCGAGATGGCCCTGCGTCGCGAGATCGTGGCGGGGCGGCCCGTCATCGCCGTCGTGGGCGCGGGGGTGTTCGGCCCCTCGGCCACCTACGTGGTGCTCTCGGACATCGACGAGGGCGGGCGGCTCGTGATGAACGACCCGCTCAGCGACGAGCGCACCTCGCGCCGCTGGACCTTCGACGAGGTGCTCGGCCAAACGACCGCACTGTGGTCGTACGCGAGCGCCGGCTAGCGCATGCTCGCAAGGCCGTCCTGGCGGGCCACCTGCACGCGCGCCGAATGGCCCGCGCGCTCGACCACCTCGGCCAGCGCCTCCCCCGGAAGTCGATAGGTGTTGTTGTTCTGCGAGACGTGAAGGGCCGTCACCTGCTCGAGCGCGTCCGACAACAGCGCCTTCAGCTCCTCGGCCGCCTGCGCGTTCGACAGATGGCCCTGGTCGGACGCCACGCGGCGCTTGACCGGATAGGGATACGGGCCGTCCCAGAGCATCCGCTCGTCGTGGTTGCTCTCGAGCGCGAGCAGCCTCGCGCCGCGCAGGGCCTCGTGCGCCTCCCCCGTCACGACGCCCGTGTCGGTCATGAACCCGACGACGTCGCCCCCTTCTGCCTCGAACCGAAACCCGCACGACGACGCCGCGTCGTGCGAGGTGCGGAAGACGTGCGCCTGCATGCCCGCGAGCGAGAGCGCGTCCCCCGCGCGAAGCTCGCGCATGTCGCACGTCCCTTCGAGCGCGGCGATCTCCTTGCTGGCCGCGCGCACGGCGGAGTCGGCGTACACCGTCGGCTCGACGCCGAGCTTCGCAAGGCCGCGCATCACCACGCCGAGGCCCTTCGTGTGGTCGGTGTGCTCGTGCGTCACGAGGACGGCCGCAAGCCGCGCCGGATCGAACCCCGCCTCCTCACAGCGCGCGAAGAAGTCGCGCTTGCAGATGCCGCAGTCCACGAGCACGCCCGCGCCCGTCGCCGCGTCCTCGACGACGGCCGCATTGCCGCGGCTCCCGCTTGCCAGCACGTGCACCGCCAGCCGACGTTCCATGACAGCCCTCCCCGCCTTCTACAGCTGCTCGATCACGCCCACGACCAGGCGCGCGAAGTCGGCTTTGCGCGCTTTGGCCACGTCGAGCACCTCCGCGCCCGTGGGGCTCGCCCCCTCGATGCCGCAGCCCATGTTCGACACGAGCGATATGCCGAGCACCCGCAGCCCGACATGCCGCGCGGCGATGACCTCCTCGCACACGCTCATGGCCACCGTGTCGGCACCCCACGAGCGGAACATCCGGATCTCGGCCGGCGTCTCGAAGCTCGGACCGAGCGCGCCGAGGTACACGCCCTCCTGCACGCGGATGCCGCGCTCGGCGGCCACGTCGTGGGCGATGGCGCGCAGCTCGGGGTCGAACGCGTCTTTCATGGAGAAGAAGCGGTCGGAAAGGTTCGCCGGATCGGGCGCGGCGACGGGGTTGCGCCCGGTGAAGTTGATCTGGTCGCCCATGATGCAGAAGTCGCCCACCTCGTAGTCCGGGTTGAGCGCGCCGGCCGCGTTCGTGGTGATGAGCGTGCGCACGCCGAGGCGCTCCATGAGCCACACGGGATACGCCACCTCCTGCGCGTCGTTGCCCTCGTAGCCGTGCAGACGGCCCTGCATGGCCAGCACGCATTTGCCGCCGAGGGTGCCGCACACGAAGCGGCCCACATGCCCCTCGGCCGTGCTCGTCTTCATGCGGGGAACCTCGACGTAGGGAACGCGCGCCGCGTCCTCGATCTCGTCGGCGAGCGGGTTCAGGCCCGAGCCCAGCACGAGCCCGACCGTCGGCTTACGGCCCTCCAGCCGCCGGCGCAGCACGTAGGCCGACAGCGTGAGGTTGTCGTCGAGGATGTTGCGTTCGAGCATGGCGCGTCCTTTCCCGATGGGCTTCCCGTACGTTCGCCCCCAGTATAGCGGCAACCCTGCCGGCACGACGCTCGGTCGCGGCCGACCGGACGCCACCGCGGATGCAACGTCGCTCCAAAAACACACTTTCAGACCCGTTTATGTGTTTTTCAGGCGACAATGGCCTGCACGGAGGCTCGGCGGCCCGTCAGCACACGGGGGCGGCCGGCCAAATCGCGCGCCACCCGCACGTCCGCGAATCCGGCGGCGCGAGCCAATGCGGCCGCCTCGTCCAGATGCCCCTCGTGCAGCTCGAAGGCGAAGGCGCCGCCCGGCTTGAGCGCGCGGGCGCACCACGGCAGCAAGCGACGCAGCACGTCCAAGCCGTCGGCCCCGCCGTCGAGCGCGAGCGCAGGCTCGAAGTCGGCCACCTCGCGCGGGATATCGGAGAGCACGGAGGTGGGCACGTACGGCGGGTTCGACACGACGAGGTCGAGCCGGCCCATCGCGCTCGCGGGAACGCCCTGGCCCAAGTCGCACTGCACCACCCGCACGCGGTCGGACAGGCCGAGAGCGTCGACGTTCTCGCGCGCGAGCGCCACCGCCTCCGGCGCGATGTCGGTGGCGATGACGCGCGTGCGCGGATGCTCGTAGGCGATCGAGCACGCGATGCAGCCGGATCCCGTGCACAGGTCGGCCACGAACAGCGGCGCGGCAACGGGCCCGGAATCGTCCGAGGAAGCGGAGGAGGCGCGGGGGCCGGGGACGTCCGAGAACGCGGCGGACGGTTCGGCGGCGGGCCGATCGGCCTCGGCTGCATCCTGCGCGGCGCGGGCCGCGAGCAGCTCCTCGGCTTCGGCTTCGGTCATGCGCGAGTCGAGCGCGCGCGGCCTGCCCACCGCGGGCAGAAGGGAGAGCGCCTCGCTCACCAGCACCTCGGTCTCGGGACGGGGGATGAGCACGCCAGGGCGCACCTTCACCGCGACATGGCGAAACGCCACCTCGCCGGTGATGTACTGCAAAGGCTCGCCCCTGCCCCGCCGCGACACGTAGCCGCGCAGCGTGTCGCGCTCCTTGAGCGACAGCGGCCGCTCCAGTCCGGTGTACAGCTCGATCCGGCGAAGCCCGCACGCCTCGCCGAGCAGCCATTCCGCCGACAGGCGCGGGTTCTCGTCGCCCTTGCGCCCAAGGTAGCCCACCGTCCAATCGAGGGCGGCCTTGACGGTCCAGATGTCGTGTTCAACCATGGATTTCAACCTCACAGGTTGGCGTAGCCAGTCAGCGAGGACGGCTGCGGCATCCAAGATTCGCGGGATCGCGGAAACGAAGCGTGCTTCGGTACGCGAGTTTCCGCGATCCCGCGAAGATTGGGCGCTGCAGCCGTCCGCAGCGTCGGCGGGTCCCGCCGTTCGTAGAATAGCGGACCTTACACGGCCGCTTCGAGCTTCTGCGCGCGGTCGGCAGCTTGCAGGGCCGTGATGACGTCCCCCAGCCCGTCTCCCAGAAGCACCCCGTTGTAGGTGCCGTTGAACCCGATGCGGTGGTCGGTCACGCGGTCCTGCGGTCCGTTGTAGGTGCGGATCTTCTCCGAGCGGTCGCCCGAGCCGATCTGCGCCAAGCGCTCGGCGCCCTCGGCGGCCTGCTGCTCGGCGAGCATCTTCTCGTAGAGGCGCGCGCGCAAAACGGCCATCGCCGCGATCTTGTTCTGCAGCTGGCTCTTCTGGTCCTGCGACTGCACCACGAGCCCCGTGGGAAGATGCGTGATGCGCACGGCCGAGTCGGTGGTGTTCACGCACTGGCCGCCGGGGCCGCCGGCGCGGTACACGTCGATGCGCAGGTCGTTCTCGTTGATCTCCACCTCCACCTCGTCGGCTTCGGGCAGCACGGCCACGGTGGCCGTGGAGGTGTGGATGCGGCCTTGGCTCTCGGTCTTGGGCACGCGCTGGACGCGATGCACGCCGCTTTCGAACTTCATGACCGAGTACACCTTGTCGCCCTTCACCTTGAACTGGATCTCCTTGTAGCCGCCCGCCTCGGAGGGCGACACGTCCATCGTCTCGGTCTTCCACCCCTGCGCGGAGGCGAAGCGCTCGTACATCTTGTACAGGTCGCCCGCGAAGATAGCCGCCTCGTCGCCGCCGGCCGCCGCGCGGATCTCCACGATGATGTCCTTCTCGTCGGCCGGGTCGGCCGGGATGAGCATGAACTTGATGTCCTCTTCCAGCTGGGGCAGCCGCGCCTCGATGCCGGCGATCTCCTCCTGCGCGAACTCCTTCATGTCTGCGTCGGCCAGCATCTCCTTGGCCGCGGCCAAGTCGTCGGTGGCCTGGACGTACTCGCGCGCCTTGGCCGCGAGCGGCCCCTGGCTCGCGTACTCCTTCGCCAGGCGGTTGTACTCCTTCTGGTCGGCGAGGACGGCCGGGTCGCCCATGCGGCCCTGCAGGTCCTCGTAGGCCCGGATGATCTTCTCGAGCTTCTCTCGCATATCGGTCTCTTGCATGATGTGCGCCGTCCTCCATGACGTGGCCCTTGAGCGCCGCCTCGTGCGACGCTCGAAGCGCCCGCCTCGCATGGCGAGGGCGGGCGCTCGCGGTTAACCGGTACATGATAGCAGATCGCCATCGCGCATGCAGCATCCCGCAGAAGGATGCGGTGGAAAGCCACCGGACAGGTCGGCGCGCCGGTTTCGCGCCCCGGCTCGAAGCGCGCTAAATGGCCAGGTACTCGGCAGCCTCCTCGGCGCACAGCGCCCCGTCGGCCACGGCGGTGACCACCTGGCGCAGAACCTTCGTGCGCACGTCGCCGGCCGCGTAGACGCCCGGCACCTCGGTCGTGCCCGTCTCGTCGGCCACGATGTAGCCCGTCTCGTCAAGCGTGAGCGCGTCGTCAAGAAACTCGGTGTTCGGCTCGGTGCCCACGGCCACGAACAGACCGTTCACGGCGATGTCGCGCTCCTCGCCCGTCTCGAGCATCTCGATGCGCACGCCCGCGAGCGCCCCTTCGTCGGCCACGAGCTTTCGGGGAACGGCGTTCCACACGAACTCGACGTTCGGCAGATCCTCCAGGCGCTTGTGGTAGATGGCCGTTGCGCGCAGCTTGTCGCGCCGGTGCACGAGGTAGACCTTCTCGCAGATGCGCGACAGGTAGATGGCGTCGGCGGCGGCCGTGTTGCCGCCCCCCACTACCATGACAGACTTGCCGCGGAAGAAGCTGCCGTCGCAGGTGGCGCAGTACGACACGCCGCGACCCTGCAGCTCTTCCTCGAGGTCGAGCCCCAGCTTGCGCGGCCGCGCCCCCGTGGCAATGATCACGCTTTTGGCCCGGTACTCGCCGAAGGCCGTCCTGAGCACCTTGGGGTTCTGCGTGAAGTCGACGGAGGACACCTCCTCCCCCACGTGGTTCACGCCGAAGCGGTCGGCGTGCTGCTTCATGGCGAATGCCAGCTCGAAGCCGTTCGAGCCGTCCGGGAAGCCGGGGTAGTTCTCCATGTGCTCGGTCTGCGCGAGCTGGCCGCCAGGAGCGATGCGCTCGAACAGCACCGCCTCGAGGCCCGCGCGCGCGGCGTACAGCCCCGCCGTGAGCCCCGCCGGGCCCGCTCCGATGACGGCGACGTCGATGACGCCTCCGGAACCCTCCTTGCACGCCGCAGACGTCTCGTTGGCTGTTTGCTTCTCGTTCATGAGTCTCCTCCTGTGAATCGCGTCGCTTTTTCGGCACAGTATAAGCGACGGCGCGGAATTGTCATCGAATCGGAAGCACTATGCGCCAAATCTCCGACCAGAGGAACGGACCAGCAGGAGCGCGGGAGAGGGCGGCAGATTGGAAACGGGCAGACCGAGGAGCGACGGAACGCAACAGGACAGAAGCTATCCGTCAGGGCGCGCACACAGGCTCCCGAAGAATCCGGTCCAAACAGCCCCCTTTACGACCGTCTGAGCTGCTCGGCCCATACGAAGCCGGTCGGATCGAGGCGCGAGCCGAATGTGCGGCGGTTCGCCGCCCGCCCTCGCCTCACGGCCCCTCGACGGCCTCTTCACGGCTCGGCGCGTCCACCCCCATCGCGAGCGCATGCGCTACCATGTACCGCATTGAGAAGACGTCGCGAGAAAGGACCCCGCCATGCGCGACCGGAAAGCCGAAGCCCCCGCCAGCCCCTCGTC
>NZ_PPEL01000001.1 GCF_002899695.1 Rubneribacter badeniensis | reverse complement strand
CCCCTCGCCCGCGCCGGAGCGTCCGTCGCGCGCCGGGGCGGCCGAGCGCTGCCCCCCGCGGCCCACCCTGCGCACCGCGCCCGGATCGGCCAGCTTGTCGGCGCCGGTCAGCTGCGAGGTGGCGAAGATGGAGCTCTCGCCCGCCGCTCCTGCGGCCGTGCGCGCGCTCGCAGCCTCCCACGCCTCCTCCCCCACCGCCTTCGGGCGCGCCGAGTCCTCCTCGGGCGGCTCGAAGTCGGCGAGCGGAACCTTCACGGGCTTCTCGCCCTCCACTTTGAGCGACACGGTCTCGCGCGGCACGTCGAGATCGACCACCTTCGCCGGGCCGGCGGGCGTGTCCACGGTCGAGTTCTGCTTGGGCGCGCGGCTCTTGAAGTCCTTGTACGCCTCGAACTCGTAGCGCAGACAGCACATGAGCCGCCCGCACACGCCCGATATCTTCTGGGGGTTGAGCGAGAGGTCCTGCTCCTTGGCCATGCGGATGGACACGGGGCAGAACTCGCCGCCCAGGCGCTTGCAGCACAGCTCCTGGCCGCAATGGCCGAGGCCGCCCACCATGCGCGCCTCGTCGCGCACACCGATCTGGCGCATGTCGATGCGCACGTGGAAGCGCGCCGCCAGCTTGCGCACGAGGTCGCGGAAGTCCACGCGCTCCTCGGCCTCGAAGTAGAACACCGCCTTGTCGCCGTCGAGCAGGTACTCCACCGACACCGGGCGCATGTCGGCCCCCGCCTCGGCGGCCATCTCCTTGAACACCGGCAGCGCCTCGCGCGACTTGCGCTCCATCTCGGCCGCCCGCCTTTCGTCCTCGGGCGTGGCGAGGCGCTTGACGGGCTTGAGCGGCGTCTTGAGCTTCTTCACCTTGGCCGCGTCGGCCTCGAACACCTCGCCCGCCGCGCGCCCGAACTCGGTTCCGCGGGCGGTGGACACCACGAGCCCGTCTCCGGCCTTGATGTCGAGCTCTCCGGCGTCGAACCAGAGCGTCTTGGGGTTGTAGTACAGGTTCACGGGAGCTATCCGAGCCATCGGGGCCCTCCTCGTCTATCTCGACCCGCGCGCAAGGGCGGGGGATTTCGCTTCGTACAGAAGGTCGCGCACCTCGATCAGAAGCGCGTCGACGCAGGTTTCCGGGGACACATTATACGAGATCGCCTCGTCGCAGCGGCGCACGGCCGCAAGCGCGGCGGCGACGCAGGCCTCGTCGGTCGAGGCGGCCGCCTCGCGGATGCCCGCGAGCGCGTCGGTGTTGATCACGAGCTCGGGCGCCTCGGCGCACACGGCCGCGACGTCGCGCAGCCACGAGCGCGCGATGGCGGCGAGCTGGCGCAGCGACTCGAGCGTCTTGGCCGTGAGCTGCCGTTTGTTGCGCGCCTCGATCTGGCGGATGGCCGACTTCGCCAAGAAGTCGGCGTTGTCGGCCAGCTCCTGCTCCTGCTCGGCGCGCACGACGTCGAGCGGGGCCTTGGCCAGCGTCAGAAGCTCGCCCGCGAAGCCCAGGAGATCCCAGTCGTCGGCGGAGCGCAGGCAGGCGAGCACCTCGAGCACGCGCGTCCGGAACGCCCGGCGCTCGTTGGAGCGGAGGAACTCCACCGCGCGCGTGATCGAGCCGTCGCACGCCGCGAGCGCCACGCGCGACAGCTCGGGAGAGGCGCCGGAGTTCTGCGCGATGATGCCCGCGGCCTCGGCGGGCGGGATGAAGCGGAACGGCACCACCTGGCAGCGCGACACGATGGTGGGCAGCACGCTCTCGCGCGTGCGGCCCAGAAGCACGAGCACCACGTCGGCCGGAGGCTCCTCGAGCGTCTTGAGGAAGGCGTTGGCGGCCTGCACGCCGAGCAGGTCCACCCTGTCGAGGATGTAGACCTTGCGCGCGGCCTGGATGGGCGAAAGCGCCGTGTCGGCCACGATGTCACGGATCTGATCGACGAGGTAGCCGCTCGCCCCCTCGGGCGAGAAGAAGCGCACGTCGGGGTGCTTGCGGCGCATGATGCGCCGGCAGGCGTCGCAGGCGCCGCACTCGCCGCCGCACGGCCCGCCGGGGCCCTTCGGGCAGAGGACGGCCTGGGCGAAGGCATAGGCGGCGAGCGTCTTGTTCGAGCCGGCGGGGCCCGTGAACAGGTAGGCGTGGCTCACCCTGTCCTGCGCCACGGCGGCGCGGAGGAGCTCGCGCACCTTCGGCTGGCCGAGGATGTTCTCGAACGCGTCGGACACGGGCATCACGCCCTCACCTTCGAGCGCTTCGCGTCGAGCCGCCCGAAAAAGGCGGGGTCGGCCTCGGCTAGGCCCTCCATCCACGGGAACAGGTCGGAAAGCTCGGCGAACACCGCGGCCGCGGTGCGCGACTTGCGCCTGTCCGACTCGACGACGCGCACGCGCTCGGGACAGGCGCGCGCGATCTCGAGGAACGCGTCGTTCACCTGGGCGTGGAACTCCTCGCCGGCGCGCTCGAGGCGGTCGGCCCCGCGATGCGTCGCGCGCGCGAGGCCCGTGCGCGCGTCGCCGCCGGCGACGAGCAGGATGGTGCGATCGGGCGCGACGCCCTGGCAGGCGAACGCGTTCGCCTCGTCGATAAACGCGCGGGACAGGCCGCGTCCGTAGCCCTGGTAGGCAACCGTGGAGTCCGTGAAGCGGTCGCAGAGCACCACCGCGCCGCGCTCGAGCGCAGGCTTCACCACCTCGGCGACGATCTGGGCGCGCGCCGCCTCGTAGAGCAGAAGCTCGGCCTCGTCGGACAGGGCGGTGTTGCGCGGGTCGAGCAGGACGCCGCGCAGCCGCTCGCCGATGTCGGTGCCGCCGGGCTCGCGCAGGCGCACAACCTCTCGTCCGCGCGCCTTGAGCGCCTCGGACAGAAATCGGATATGCGTCGTTTTGCCGGCGCCCTCGCCGCCTTCGAACGTGATGAAGATGCCGCGAGGGGCATCGGATTGCTGCTGGTCCTGTGTCACGGATGCCTCTTCGATCCTTCTCTCGGGAAACGGACGGACGGCTCACGCGAGCTCGTGCACGTCGGCGCCGCGCGCGTCGACGCCCACGAACACCGGGAAGTCCACGACCTCGATGCGGCGAAGCGCCTCCGTCCCCAGATCGTCGTACGCCACCGTCTCCGATGATGCCACGCACCGGGCCAGATACGCCGCCGCGCCGCCGCACGCCACGAAATAAACGGAACCCGTCTCGCGGCACGCCTCGCGCACCTCGCGCCCGCGGCGCCCCTTGCCCACCGTGGCCGCGACGCCCGCCCGGTAAAGCGCCGGAGCGGCGAAGTCCATGCGGCTCGCCGTCGTGGGGCCGATCGCCCCGAAGGGCCGTCCGGCCGCCGCGGGCGTCGGACCCGCGTAGAAGATCGTCTGGCCGTCGAGGCCGTACGGCAGCCGCCCGCCTCCTCGCGCAAGCTCGTCCACGAGGCGCACGTGGCCCGCGTCGCGCAGCGTGTACAGCACGCCGGTGAGCAAACACGCATCGCCCGCCTTGAGCTCGGCCATCCGCTCGCGGTCAAGCGGCAGGGAAAGGCGGATCCTCTCCTCCCCTCCGATGCGCCCGACGCGCTCCGGCGCGGACAGCGTCGCGCGCCCGGGCCCGCCGCCTTCGACAGCCGCCTCCCTCAAGTCGATGGTCGCCCTCCGCATCGCGCTGCATCCCATGTTGACGGCCAGCGGCAGCGCCGCGATGTGGCACGGCGCCGTGGCCACGCGCACGGAAAGCGCGGTCGTGCGACCACCCAGGCCCCCGGGGCCCACACCCGTGGCGTTCACGGCTGCGAGCAGCTCCTTTTCGAGCTCCGCGGCGCGCGGATCGGCCGCCGGCTCGCCCACGGGGCGCATGAGCGCCCGCTTCGCGAGGCCGGCCACCTTGTCGAACGTGCCCCCGACGCCGACGCCGATCACGAGCGGCGGGCACGCGTTCGCGCCCTTCTCGCGCACGCAGCGCACGACCTCGTCCACGACGCCTTGCATGCCCGCTCCCGGAGCGAGCATGACCACGCGGCTCGCGTTGTCCGACCCGCCGCCTTTGAGCATGACGTGCAGCCGCGCCGCGCCCGGCTCGTCCACGAAGCGGACCTCGCAGAACGCCGGGGTGTTGTCGGCTGTGTTCGCGCGGTCGAACGCGGCGTCGCGCACGACCGAGGCGCGCAGCCGCGCCTCGGCGCGGACGCTCGCCACGGCCCCGTCCACCTCGGAGAACACGTCGCCGCGCACGAGCACGTCCGGCCCCACCTCAAGGCACGCCCACACGGTGCCGGTGTCCTGGCAGACCGGCACGCGCTCGCGCGCGGCGATGCGGGCGTTCTCGACCAGCTGGTCGAGAACGACGCGCCCACGGGGATGGTCCTCCCGGTCGCGAGCCGCAACGAGCGCGGCCTCCACATCGGAGGGCAGCGCGCACGCAAGTCGCGGAACAGCCGCGCGCACCGCGTCCGCGACCTGTGATTTCGTGACGATGAATTCCATGCGGACGATTATACCGCAAGCGCGCCGCAGCGGCACGCACATGCGGCCCGCAAGGCTGCGGGCCGACCCGACCCGCCTTCGGCCCGCGCCACGCGCCGCCGCGGCCCCAGGCGCTTCTACCTCACCACGAAGTCTCCGGGCTTGCGCGGGGCCGTGCGCGCGTAGGAGACGGCCGGATACCCCAGCAGCATGCACACCTGCAGCGGCCTCTCGTCGGCTCCGACGAACGCCCGCGCCTGCGGGATAGCCTCGACCGCGCGGCAGAGGTAGCCGTTGTAGAGCGCGCCCAGCCCCGCAGACGCGGCCACCAGCTCCATGCTCTGCGCCGCGAGGCCCGCGTCGTCGGCGCGCTCGGCGGCCACGAACAGCGCCGCAGGGGCGTTGCGGAACAGGAAGTCGCGCGCAGGATCGCGTCGCACGTCGCGCGCGAACGACCGGTAGGGCCCCGTCCAGCGCGGCGCCTCGGACGCCGGCAGCTCGAGCAGCCCGTCGATGCCGTCCCACACGATGCGCTTCAGCTCCTCGAGCCCGTCCTGCACGACGATGAAGCGGCACCCCTGCGCGTTCTTCGCCGTGGCCGTGTAGCGGCCCGCCTCGAGCACGAGCGAGAGCGCCTCGTCGCCCACCCGCCGCGGAAGGTAGTCGCGCACGCTGCGCCGCGACTTGATGGCGCGCAGGAGCGCGGCCGCGTCGATCGTCTCGGCCGCGGGCGCGGCGGGCTCCACGTCGGCCATGTCGAGGCAGGGGATGGACACCGCCTCCTCCGGGCACACGGCCACGCAGTGCCCGCACAGGATGCAGCGCCCCCGCACGCGCGCGACGCCCGCCTCCACCCGCAGGTTCGAGCCCACGCAGTCCGCCGCGCACCTGCCGCAGCCGACGCAGCGGCCCTCGTCCACCTCGATCAGCACGGCCGGCCCTCGCGCTCGCGGGCGGCGCAGTCCCTCACGGCCTTCGCCACGCGCTCCACGGTGCGCGGGTCGAACGGCTCGGGCATGATGAAGTCCTCGCTCAGCTCCTCGTCGGACACGAGGTCGGCCAGCGCCTGGGCGGCTGCGAGCTTCATCTCCTCCGTGATGCGGCGCGCGCGGCCCTCGAGCGCGCCCTTGAAGATGCCGGGGAACGCCACCACGTTGTTGATCTGGTTCGGGAAGTCCGAGCGACCCGTGCCCACCACGCGCGCGCCGGCGGCCTTGGCCTCGTCGGGGTAGATCTCCGGCTCGGGATTGGCCATGGCGAAGATGACGGCGTCGTCGTTCATCGAGCGCACCATGTCGGCGCTCACGATGCCGGGAGCGGACACGCCCACGAGCACGTCGGCGCCTACGAGCGCGTCGGCCAGCCCGCCCTCGACGTCGTCGAGGTTCGTCACCGCGAGCATGGCTCGCTGGGCCTCGTTGATGCCTTCGGAGCGCGAGCTGACGATGCCGCAGCGGTCCACGAGGGTCAAATGCCGGAACCCGTAGCTGAGCAGGAGCTTCGCGATGGCGATGCCGGCCGAGCCCGCGCCGTTGACCACCACGCGGCACTCCTCCTTGCGCTTGCCAACCAAACGCAGCGCGTTGATGACGCCGGAGAGCACCACGATGGCGGTGCCGTGCTGATCGTCGTGGAACACGGGGATGTCGAGCGCCTCGACGAGGCGGCGCTCCACCTCGAAGCAGCGCGGCGCCGAGATGTCCTCCAGGTTGATGCCTCCGAACGCGGGCGCGATGCGGATCACCGTCTCCACGATCTCGTCCACATCCTGCGTGTCCAGGCAGACGGGCACCGCGTTCACCCCTCCGAACGCCTTGAACAGCGCGCACTTGCCCTCCATGACGGGCAGGGCGGCGAGCGGCCCGATGTTGCCCAAGCCCAAAACGGCGCTGCCGTCGCTCACCACGGCCACCGTGTTCGCCTTCATCGTGTAGGCGTAGGCCGCATCCGGATCGTCCGCGATCGCCCGGCAGGGCTCGGCCACGCCGGGGGTGTAGGCGAGCGCCAGGTCCTCGCGGGTGGCTATCCTCATCTTGGGGACGGTCTCCAGCTTGCCGCGCCATTGGCGGTGCAGGCGCAGCGGCTCTTCTTTGTTCTCCATCGTCCATCCTCGCAGTCGGTTCGGTCATTCCACGCAATTATATACCTGTCCGCACGATTACGCCCCTCGGGGGCGTATCGCCGAAAGGGCGCGCATGGTAAACCGTGATGCGGGAACCGAGGAGAGGAGCGAATGATGGACACCGAAGGACAGCGCATCTTCGCAGCGCTCGACGAGACGCCGGCGAGCGAAGCCGTCGCCCGCACCGCGCTCGCGCTGGCCGAAAGGGACAAAGGGCGCCTGCTGTTCGGCCATGTCGCAGACGCCCTTCCCCGCGAGGCGACGATGGGCGACCTCGAGGCGCTTCGCCGCTCGGCGAAAGAGCGCCTCGAACGCAACTTGGCGAACGTGCTGAAAGACGCCCGGGAAAGCAAGGGGATCGCGTCGTTCGAGCTGGCCGTCGAGGCGGGACCCGCCGTTCGGACGGTGGTGGAGTCGCTCATGCTGCCGTTCGAGCCCGACCTGGTCGTGTGCGGACGATGCAGGACCGCCCGACTGCGCTGCCGCGTCGCCACGGGCGTGGGAGCCGCCCTCCTTCGCGCCGCCCCCTGCAACGTCCTGGTCGTCGACGCGTCCCGCAGCGGACGGAGGGCCTAGGACAGCTGGCGGGCCTCCTCGACGATGCTGATGACGTCCTGGCGGCTGTGGGCGTCGAGCTTGGTGTACATGTGGCGTATGTGCATCTTGAGCGTATTGCGGGAAATGCACAGCGTCTCGCCCATGTAGGGCATGTCGCGGCCCCGCGCCATCAGCTCGAGCACCTCGCGCTCGCGCGCGGTCAGACGGTACATGTCGGCGACGGCGTCGCACGGCTCGACCCAGTAGCGCCGGTCGATGTCGGCCTCGCTCTCCGAGCGCGACGCGTCCGCGAACTCTCCCTGGCCGCCTTCCGCGTCCTGCGAAGCGGGGCCGCTCGCACCGCACGCGTCGGCGTCGGCGACGGGCGGCGACAGGAACGGGACCTGCAGCTGGGGAGAGAAGCCCAGCTGCGCCACGAGCAGCAGCACGTACACGAGCACCACCACAAGGCCGCTCGCATGCAGCGTGTCCTGAAGCGACGAGCCCAAGATCAGGCCGACGCCCATCACCACCGCCGTGCCCGCAAGATGGCCGACCACCGCCACCAGGCGCGCCGCGGCCGCCGCGACGAACGCGTCCGTGCTGTTGCGGGCGACCCAGACCACAAGCGACCACATGACCACCTCGAACAGCGCAGTGCCCAGGCCGCACAGCACCCCGGAGGCCCCCGGCGCGGCCACGGACAGCACCGGCTGCAAAAGGATGCCCGCCGTGGCGAACAGAAGCGCCCCGTAGAACACGTGCTCGGTGCGCAGACCCTTCCACAGAAGCGCGACGGCCAAAAGCGCGACGAGGGCGACGAGCGACGCGGGGTCGGCATGGGGGTCGCCCACCGCGGAGGCGCCAACCTCGAGGCCGTTGCGCAGAAAGCCCAGCATCATGGCCGACAGCACGATGGCGACCGCGTACCCGGGCGTGAGCACCTTCGACAGCGGACGCTTCACCACGCCAGGCGCGGCGAACGCGGCCCCGAGCGCGCCGGGAGGCACGCGCCGCGAGGCCGTCCGAGGGGAAAGCTCCGTCCCCGTCATGCACAGGGCGACAGAGCACACGAGCAGAAGGCCCGCAGCGCCCACGGTCCCGACGGTTCCCAGAAGCTGCGCCACGCCCGCCTGCGACAGCGTCGAGTACAGCGCGAAGGCGCCGAGCATGCCCAGGGCGCACGCGCGCATCACGGCGGTTCGGTCGAGCAGCGCGAAAGCGCACGCAAGCCAAACGCTCACCGGCGCGCCGACGAACTTGGTGAGCGAAAGCCCCGCCAAACCGGCCAGCCGCCGATCGACGCAGTCGGCCGGAAGCTGCGGCATCACCGCCAAGACGACGAGCGCGCCCGCGGCGAACAGCGCCAAGCCGAGCGCCGAGCACGCCCCCAGAAACAGGCGCACGTCCACGCGGCGGCGCACGATCCGGCACGCGACGGCGAACAGGACGACGTACATGAGCAGCGAGCAGATGCGCATGGACAGAACCGGGCTTTCCAGCCCGCTCGCCTCGAGCACCTCCCTGTCGCCCAGCCAGATGCCCCCGAACATGCATGACAACCCGACTGCGGAGCACGAGAACGCCACCCTCTGCCCGCGACGCGCAGCTTCGTCGGCCATCAGCGCCCTCCCTCGCCTTCGCGCGCCGCGCGCGCATCGATCGCAGTACAGCATCCGTTCCCCTTCCGTGAGCGGGCGCGGATCCGATCGCGCGCCCGCACGACCCGCCCGCGCCAGCCCTTCCGGGCATCGCCGAAAAGGCTGGCGCGGCGGCCTTTCGCTATTCGGCCAACTTCGGCAGCGTGGAGCCGCCGTAGGGCATGACGAGCACGCTGGCGTCCGGCCCCATCTTCTCCATGGCAGCCGCGTAGGCGTCGGACAGCGTCGAGAACGGGGTGAAGAACAGATCGCTCGCCAGCCCCGGATCCAAATCCGACACGAGGTAGACGTCAGCATGCTCCATGACCATGGCGATGGCCGCCGCCTTGTGGCCCCCCAGCTTGAAGTCCGCCTGCACCCAATCGATAAGGTCGCGGGGCCTTTTCGCGCGTGTCATCCAGTCCTCGAAGGTCTTGTTGCCCAGGCCTTCGGCGCATGAGCCCACGAGGACGACCACGCCGCCCTCGGCCACGACGTGCTTGGCGTTGTCGAGGGCCTTCTGGGTTTGGTAGAGGTTGAGGTCCTTCGGCGCGCCGCCCTGGGACACGATGACGACGTCGGCGCGGCGGGGCACCTCCACGCGGTACAGGGAATCGAGGAAGCGGCATCCCTCGCGATGGGCCCGCACGAGATCGCCGGCCACCGCCTTGACGATCCGCTTGCGCTCGTCGAGCACGACGTTCAGCAAAAAGTCGCAGCCCACCATGGCCGCCGCCTCCTCGATGTCCTGGCGCACCGGGTTGTCGTCCAGGTTTCCGGCGCAGGAGCGCGGATCGACCATCTTCGTGTGGTTGGCCTGGATGGCCTCGCGCGTGGACACTCCCGGCATGAGGGCCTTCGCCCCGCCCGAGTACCCGGCGAAGTAGTGGTACTCGATGTTGCCCAGGCAGATGCGGCGGTCGGCATCGGCCACGACGTCCACGATGTCCACGGGCGTGCCGGCTTTCGTCTTTCCCACGTGCACGCACGACGAAGGGTCGCCGTCGATGCAGCGGATCTCGCGCCAGGCGCGCTCGCCCGCCAGATGGCGCCGCTCCTCTTCGGTGTGGAAGCGGTGGCTGCCCAAGGCGAACACGAGCGTGATATCGGCGGGATCGACGCCGGCGGCGTAGAGCTCGTCCAGGAGCGCCGGCATGACGGCGTAGGTGGGAAACGGGCGCGTGATGTCGCTTGTGACGACGGCGATCCGCTCGCCCGGCCGCACGATGTTGCGCAGCCGGGGCGTGCCGATGGGGTTCTCGAGCGCCCGGATCACCTCGTCGACGCCCGTCAGATCGTGTTCGACGCGGTTGGGCGCGAGCACCCCCATGAGGTTGCCGTCGGGCACCTCGACGGACTGCGTGCCGCTCCCGAATCCGACTTCGATGAACATCGTTCACTCCTTTCGTTTCGCGCGAGACCGGCCCTCGTCGGATCAACCGCCGCTCGCCAGGAGCTTCATGGCGGCCTGCTCGGCTGCGTGCCGGTATTCGGAAACCCTCATGCATTCTTCGAACTGGGCGACGACCTCGGGAAAATCCTCCAAGTGCGCCCTCCATCCCGCACCGCCCTCGCCCACTTCCGCGCGCCCGGCAACCACCCGGGCCCACCGCCCGTCCCCGTCGGCTTGGAAATAGCCCGTGACGGCGGCGGCCCCGAGGGGGAACGGCTCGTCGGACGCGTACAGGGTGCCGGCCACGGACGCCTCGTCGGCCAGGGCGTCGTGCATCCAGTCCTCGTCCGAGGGCACGGCGTACCAAGCGGAGCCAGGGCGGCCCACGAGCCTCATCCTCTGCTCGAGCACGAGCTCCCCGTCGAGGGAGCCGGCCGCGACGGCGTCCGCGACCGGCTCCCCCTCCTCCTCCATGCGGCGGCGAAGCTCCTCGATGCGCTCGAGCGCGTCGGCCGGAACGTCGCTCATGTCAGCTTCCTCTCCAGCATGGGCGCGGCCTTCACCACGTGGCGGTCGATGGCCATCTCCTTCGGCGTGAAGCCGAGCGCCAGCCCCACGAGCTGAGGCAGGTGCAAGACGGGCATGGTGATGTCCGCGTCGAAGCGCTTCTGGGAGTCGGCCTGCCACATGTCGATGGCCATATGGCACAGCGGGCAGGGCGTGACCAGACAGTCGGCCCCCGCCGCACGCGCCGTGAGGCAGCTCACCCCGTTGGAGGCGAGCGCCTCGCATTCCGCCGGGTAGATGGCGTGGAACCCGCAGCACGCCAAGCGCTGCTCGAAGTCCACGTTGCGCGCGCCCAGCGCCTCGGCGAGCATCTCCATGGAGCGGGGGTTGCGCGGGTTCTCGAAGCCCATGACGTCGGGTGGCATGAGGATGTGGCACCCGTAGAAGTTGGCCACGCTCAGGTTCGAGAGGGGCCTCTTCACGCGCTTCTTGAGGTTGTCGAGCCCGTAGTCCTGCACAAGGGCCCACAGGTAGTGGGTGATCTCGCAGGTGCCCTCGTATCTCAGCCCCATAGGGACGAGCGCCTCGTTCACCTTGGCGCGCAGCGCCTCGTCCTCGTCGAGGCGCTTCTTGGCCGTGCGCAGCATGAGCGTGCAGGTGTTGCACACGGTGAGCATCTTGTCGAAGCCCGCCTTTTCGGCGAGCGCTATGTTGCGCGCGTTGATGGCGACGCCCAGAAAGTCGTCGATGTCTTGGATCTGGGCGGCGCCGCAGCACGTCCATCCGGGCACTTCCGCAAGCTCGATGCCGAGGGCCTTGCAGGTCTTTTCCGTGGACACTTTCAGCTCGCCGGCCGCCGACTCGAGCGTGCATCCCGGGAAGAACGCGTAGCGAAGCTTCGCCATGCTAGACCTCCTTTTCCATCTTCTGCGAGAACTCATAGAGCTTGCGCACGCTCTCGATCCCCGGCACCGGCTTGGGGGCGTGCAGCGGGTTCATCTTGCCGGCCGCCACCATGCGGATCGCGAAGGGCATGCGGTTGGCGACGGTCTTTCCCAGCCCCTCGGTGCGCAAAGCGAGCATCGTCTCGTTCAGAAGGCCGGTTGCGCGCACGTCGTCGTAGAACGAGAACGCGTGGCGCGCGCCCTCGCTCTTCGTCTCGCCGAGGGCGATGGCTCGACGGCGCAGGTACGACACCTCGTCGGCCACAGGTATCTTCTTCGGGCATTTCGAAGAGCACTGCTCGCAGTGGATGCACTTCCACAGGTTGTTCTTCAGCGCGGCCAAGACGCGCTTGCCGCGCTCGCCGTCGCGCGAGTCGCGCTCGAAGCGGTAGGCCTTGTTCATCATGGCCGGCGGCAGGTACGTGCCGTCGTCGTAGGCGAGCTCGCGGCACTCCGATACGCACACGCCGCACAGGATGCAGTCGGCGGGCTTGGCTATCTTGTGGAAGTCGGCCTCGGACTGCAGGTGGTCGCGCCGCTCCTTCGACGGGCACAGCCAGGCATCCACCTTGCGCATGCCCTTCTCGACCGGGGCGAAGTCCACCACGAGGTCGCGGACGACCGGGAAGTGGTTGAGCGGCTCCAGGTACAGCGTCGTGGTCTGGTAGGTGTCCAGAAGCGCGTCGAGCTGCGTCTCGCAGGCGAGAAACGCGCTGCCGTTCACCTGCACGGCGCAGCTGCCGCAGATGGCGGCGCGGCAGTTGCTCGTGAAGTTCAAGGTGGGGTCCTGCTCCTCGCGGATCTTCGTGAGGCACCCCAGAAGCGTGCTCGTCTCGCGGGGAAGGCGGTACTCCTGGTTCCAGGTCCGCTCCCCGTCGAAGCGCTTGATGTTGAAGGTGATCGTTTCCATCAGTACTTCCTCTCCTGCGGCTGGAACTTCGTGACGGCCACGGGTCGGTAGCCGATCTTGAAGGCGCCGCCGTCGAGGCTCACGAGCGTGTGCTTGAGGAAGTTCGCGTCATCGCGGGATGGGCAGTCCTGCCGCGAGTGCGCCCCGCGCGTCTCGGTGCGCGCGCGGGCGCCCATGACCACGGTCTTGGCCAGCTGCAGCACGTTTCCCACCTCGACGTAGTTCATGAACGCGGTGTTGTAGCGCCGCGACCCGTCGCCGATGACCGCGCCGCGGTAGGCCTCCAGGCACTCGTCCACCACCTGCTCGGCTTCCTCCATGGAAGAGCCGTCGCGGAAGATGCCCACGCCATCCCACATGGCCTTGGCCATGCGGTCGCGGATGCCGTACAGGCTCGCCCCCTCGCGCTTGGAGCGCAAAGAGTCGAAGCGCTCGTTCCAACGGGCCTCGAGCTCCTCCAGGCGGTCGGTAGCCCCCAGCTGCCGCCGATGGGCCGTCTGCACCGCCGCCTTGCCGGCCTGGGTGCCGAAGAACACGACCTCGGAGACCGAGTTGCCACCGAGACGGTTCGCACCGTGCACCGAGATGCAGCTGCATTCGCCGGCGGCGTGCAGTCCGTCGATGGCCGTGCCGCACGTCTTGTAATCGACCACGTCGATGCCGCCCATCATGTAGTGGTTCGACGGGCGGATGGGCACGGGCTCTTCGATCATGTCGACGCCCTCGAAGTTCATGGCGAGCTCGCGCACCTGCGGAAGGCGCTCGAGGATCTTCTCGGCCCCGAGGTGGCGCAGATCGATGAGCACGTAGCTCTTCATGCCCTCGCCGAACCCGCGCCCTTCCTTGATCTCCGTCTCGATTGAGCGAGACACGAGGTCGCGCGGCCCGAGCTCCATCTTGTCGGGCGCGTAGCGCTCCATGAAGCGCTCGCCTTTGTTGTTGACGAGGATGCCGCCCTCGCCGCGCGCCGCCTCGGAAAGCAGCACGCCCGTGGAGGCCAGCCCGGTGGGATGAAACTGCACGAACTCGGGATCCTTCACGGGGATGCCCGCGCGCAGGCACGCCGCCACGCCGTCGCCGGTCATGTTCGTGGCGTTCGTGGTGCGCGTCCAGTAGACGCGGCCGAACCCGCCCGAGGCGATGACCACCGCGCGGGCGCGGAACGACACGATCTCGCCGTTCCGCAGGTCGATGGCCACGATCCCCTGCAGCTGGCCGTCTACGGCCGCGATGTCGAGCAGGTTGAACTCCTCGAGGAAATGCACGCCGTTCTTCACGCAGGTCTCGTACAGGGCATGCAGCACCACGTGCCCCGTCTTGTCGGCCGAGTAGCAGCACCGCGGGCTCGACGCGCCGCCGAACGGGCGCTGGGCGATGCGGCCCTGCTCGTCGCGCGAGTAGGGCACGCCCATCGACTCGAGCTCCAGCACAAGCTCCGGCATACCGGACACGAAGAACTCGACGGCATCCTGGTCGGCCAGGTAATCGCTGCCCTTGACCGTGTCGAAGAAGTGGCTTTCCACGGTGTCCTCGGGGTCGCGGTACGCGAGCGCCGCGTTCATGCCGCCCTGCGCGGCTCCGGTGTGGGAGCGGGTGGGGAACACCTTGGATAGGACGGCCACGCTCAGCGAGGGGTCCTTGCTGGCGTTGAGGGCGGCCGCCATGCCGGCGCCTCCCGCCCCCACGATGACGATGTCGTACGTTTGCATCCCGTCCCCTATTCGGCGATCTTGTACTGCTCGACGCCCTGCTCGTAGAGGTTGTTGCCCTCGGAGTCGATGGCGACGATGCAAGGGTAGTTCTCCACGCGCAGACGGCGGACGGCCTCGGGACCCAAGTCGTCGAACGCCACGACCTCGCACTCCTTGACGCTGTCGGCGATGAGCGCCGCCGCACCGCCGATGGCCGCGAAGTACACCACGTTGTTCTTCACCATGGCGTCGACGACCTCCTTGGAGCGCGGCCCCTTGCCGATCATGCCCTTGAGCCCCTGCTCCATCATCGCGGGCGAGTACGCGTCCATGCGCCCGGACGTCGTGGGGCCGCACGATCCGATGACGCGGCCGGGCTTGGCGGGCGTGGGGCCGGCGTAGTAGATGACCTGGCCCTGGAAGTCCACGGGCAGCTGCTCGCCCTTCTCTATCATCTCCACCATGATCTTGTGGGCCGCATCCCGTCCGGTGTAGATGACGCCCGAGACGTTGACCATGTCGCCGCACTTGAGCGACCTCACCACGTCGTCGGTGAGCGGAGTGACGACTTGCTTTGCTTCAGCCATGATTTCTCTCCTCTTGTTCGAGCTTGTTCGGAAACCTCGTCGTGCGCGCCGCGCCTACAGCACGACCTCCTTGTGGCGCGCGGCATGGCAGTTGAGCGTGACGGCCACGGGCATCGTGGCGATGTGGGTGGGATACGTCTCGATCTGCACCGCGAGCGCCGTGTTGCGCCCGCCGAAGCCCTGCGGCCCCACGCCCGACTTGTTGATCTCCCTCAGAAGGTCGCGCTCGAGCTCGGCGTATGCGGGATCGGGGTTCGGAGCGCCGGCTTCGCGGCGCAGCGCCACCTTCGACAGCAGCATGGCCTTGTCGGCGTTGCCGCCGATGCCCACGCCCACGATGGTCGGCGGGCAGGGGTTGCCGCCGGCGTTCACCACCGCGTCGACGATGAAGCGCTTCACGCCCTCCAGGCCGTCGGCCGGCTTGAGCATCTTGAGCTTGCTCATGTTCTCGCTGCCCGCGCCCTTCGGCATGATGGTGATGCGCAGCTCGTCGCCTTCGACGAGCGTCGTGTACACGATGGCCGGCGTGTTGTCGCCCGCGTTCTTGCGGTTGAAGACAGGGTCTATCACGGTTGACTTGCGCAGGTACCCGTCGACGTAGCCTTCGGACACGCCCTTGTTGATGGCGTCCTCCAGAAGACCGCCTGTAATGTGCACGTCCTGGCCGATCTCGACGAACGCGATGACCATGCCGGTGTCCTGGCACATGGGCGCCTCGTTCTCGCGAGCGATCTTCACGTTGCGGCACACCTTCTCCATGGCGTACTTGCCGAAGTCCGACTCTTCGGTCTGCGCGGCGTGAACGATGAGCTTCTCCACGTCCACCGGCAAGTCGCACGCGGCCTCGATGCACAGGCGCTTCACTTCCGAAGCGATCCGCTCGACGTTGATTTCCTTCATGCCTCTCTCCTTCTCTCCGCTGATTCACCAGATAGCCTACAGCCGAGCCGGACGGGGCCCTTTCGCCCGGGCCCCGTCCGACCCTCGCGCCGCTAGGCCGCTACCAAAGGCCGAGCACCTTCCACCAGACGCCGCCGATGAGCATCCAGATGACGATGTTGACCACCGACACGACGAACCCGGTCGACCACCACTTGCCTTGCGACACGTAGCCCGCCCCGAAGAAGATGGGGGCAGGGCCGCACGCATAGTGCGTGAGCGCGCCGTTCAGGTTGCTGAAGAAGCCCAGGATGAGCGCCGCCAGCATGGGAGGCGCGCCCGCGGCCACGGCCACGGTCAAGAAGGCCGCGTACATGGCGGTGACGTGTGCCGTCTGGCTGGCAAACAGGTAGTGCGCGAAGTAGTACACAAGCCCCAGGACGAGCAGGGTGACGATCCAGTTCAAGCCGCCCACCAAGCCGCCCATGAGGTCGCCGAACCACGGGATCATGCCGAGGGTGTTCAGCTGCCCCGCCATCATCACCAGCGCGGAGAACCACACGAGCGTGTCCCACGCGCCCTTCTCGCTTTTGACGTCGTCCCACGTGAGCACGCCCGAGAGCAGCAGCACGCCCAGGCCGATGAAGCCCGTGGCCGTGGCGTCGAGGTCGATGCTCGATCCCGCGATCCACAGCACGAGGATGAGGATGAACACGACGATCATCTTCTTCTCGGGCAGGGTCATGGGGCCCATCTCGGCCAGCTTGCCCTTGGCCATGTCGGACGCGTCGGGGGTCTCCTTGACCTCGGGCGTGCTGAGGCGGTAGATCACCATCGGCACGACGATAAGCGAGATGATGCCGGGAACGATGGATGCCATGATCCAGCCCACCCAGGTGATCTCGATGCCCGCCGCCTCAGCC
Organism: Rubneribacter badeniensis; assembly: GCF_002899695.1. Taxonomy (GTDB): domain Bacteria; phylum Actinomycetota; class Coriobacteriia; order Coriobacteriales; family Eggerthellaceae; genus Rubneribacter; species Rubneribacter badeniensis. The sequence continues at coordinate 138,182 of NZ_PPEL01000001.1, read as the reverse complement.
GCCAACTGGACGATCAGCGGGTTGGCCGCCATCGACGTCATGAACATGGCCGACGTGACCATGTCAACCTGGTAGGCCGTCAAGTGCAGAAACGAGCCGATGCGGTTCGCGGTGCCGTCGTCGGGACGCGACTTGAACGTGTTCGACAGCGACTGCACGAGCGGGAACACGATGCCGCCGGCGCGGGCGGTGTTCGAGGGCATCGCCGGAGCGAGCACGAGGTCGGTCGCCGTCAGGGCGTAGGACAGCCCGAGCGTCTTCTTGCCGAACTTCTCCACGAACAGGTAGGCGATGCGCGATCCCAGCCCCGTCTTGATGAAGCCGCGCGAGATGAAGAAGGCGATGACGATGAGCCAGATCGTGGAATTCGAGAACCCGGACAGCCCATCGGACAGCGACGTGACGCCGGTGAGCACGCACAGGGCGATGGCCACGATGGCGATGGCCCCCATGGGCATCGGCTTGATGATGAGCGCCACGATGGTCGCCACGAAGATGGCGAACATGTGCCACGCCTGCGCCTCCAAGCCCGCGGGTGCGGGGATGAACCAGATGACGATGCCGACGAGCGCGGCGGCGATCAGCTTGACCCAATTCACCTCCTTCTTCGGCTCCCCTTTCTTCTGTTTGGCCTTCGCTGCGGCGGTTCTTCGGCCAAACGATTGCGTTTCTGCCATGGGCTCTCTCCTCTCTCCTCGGGTACGCAGCGCCTTCCATCATGCGTGTCGCCAGAGAGAAGCGTCTACACCCCCGAGTGGCGTTTTGTGCGTTTTGCCTGATGGAATGGGGTGTGATCAGCAAAGGGAGCGAAGACGGGAAAGGAAGGAGCGAAGGTTCGGCGAACGAGGCGCGCGATGCGAGACGGGCCGCGAGCGGTCTGGAGGGGCCGGCGGGCGGCATGCCGGACGGCACGTCGACGGGCGCCGCGAGCAAGGGCGCGGCAGCGACGTACGACAGACGGGGAAGCGCGCGCCGGAAGGCCCGAGAAGAGGCGAAGGGAGGAGACGAACGCGGCACGAGCGGCGAAAGCGACGGCGAGAGAGGGACGCTCCCGCCGATCCGGCAGGCCTCCGTTCGGCCAACGCGCCGGCGAGCGGACTCGCGCGGGCGCGAAGGAGAGGAGGAGAAAGGGCGGAGGCATCCGAGAAGAGAGCGGCCCGGCGCGGCGAAAAGCCGCGACCGGGCCGAGGACGAACAGAAGGGCCAAGCGGACGACGGAGGGAGGGGCTAGGATTTCCGGGAAGCCGCCTTGCCCGACGCTTTCCGCGCCCCCTTCGCAGGCGCCTTCTTGGTCGAGGCCGCGCGTCCGCCGCGCGCGGGCGCCTTCCCGCCGGCCTTCCCCTCGCCGTCCTGCTCTTTGCCGGGGCAGTCGAAGTTGGGGCAGAGCCTCCACGGCCCGCGCGCGGTGGTGACGACCACGATCGGCGCGCCGCAGTGCTCGCACACCTCCCCCGTGGCCTCGAGCTTGCCGTACTGGGGCAACGGGTAGCCCGTGCCGCATTCGTCGTAGTTCTCGCAATGGATGAAGCGCTTCAGGGTGCGAGGGTTCTTCTGAGCGACGAGGCTCGCCTTCTTGCCGGCGGCTTTGCACGCCGGGCACTCGCCCACCACCACGTCGGGCTCCTTGTTCGTCGCGCAGTTCGGGTCGATGCAGACGGTGCGCGGCTTGCTCCGAAACGCCGTCACCTTCACCTGCGGCATGCCGCAGACGGGGCACTTCTCGGGCACGGCCTCCACCTTGCCTTTCGGCAGCGGGTAGGTGACGTCGCAGTCGGGCCAGCCGGCGCAGCCGATGAACATGCCGCGCGTCTTCTGGCTCGCGCGCAGCTGCAGATCCTTGCCGCATTTCGGACACGGGCCCACGTAGGCGTCGGCGGCTACGGCGTCGGCGAGCGCGTCTTTGACCTCCTCGGAGTGCGGCAGCAAGCTGGCCAGCTGCTCGGCGAGCAGGTTGCGCGAGGTGGACACCACCGCGTCTTTGGTCGTGCGGCCCTCGGCGATGTTGTCCATCTCCTCTTCCAGCTCGGCCGTCATCTCGGGATGCGTGATGTGCGGCGCGAACTTGTCGAGCGCGTCGCACACCGCCATGCCAAGCTGCGAGGGCTCGATGGGGTCGTTCTGGATGTACTTCACCGTGTAGAGGCGCTCGATGATGGCGTGGCGCGTGGACTTCGTGCCGAGGCCGAGCTTCTCCATCTCTTGGATGAGCTTGCCCTGGCTGTAGCGCGCAGGCGGCTCGGTCTGCTTCTTCGCGCAGGCAGCGCCGTTGAACGCGATGCGCGCGCCCTCCGAGAGCGCGGGCAGCTGCTCGTCCTTCTTGAGGCCGTAGGGGTAGATGGCGCGGAAGCCCGGCTTCACGAGCACGTCGCCCTTCGCCACGAACAGCTCGCCGTTCACGTCGAGCGACACCTTCGTGCCCTCCACGACGGCCGCCTCGGAAAGCGTGGCCAGGAAGCGGCGCGCGACGAGGTTGTACAGCTTGTAGTCGGCGGGCGCCAGATCGTCGGGCGTGGCCTTGGCCGTGGGGTAGATGGGCGGGTGGTCCGTCGTCTCCTTCTTGCCGCGCGTAGCGGTGAGCTTGCCTTTCGCCAACAGTTCCTTGCAGTACGGCGCGTAGGCCGGGTTGCCGGAGATGGCGCGCACCGTCTCGGCAAGATCGAGCGACGAGGGGTAGACGGTGTTGTCCACGCGCGGATAGGAGATGTAGCCGTCCATGTACAGGCTCTCGGCGATGCGCATCGTGCGCGCGGGGGAAAGCCCCTCGGCCGAGGCGGCCGCCATGAGCGAGGTGGTGTTGAACGGGGCGGGCGGGGCCACCGTGCGCTTCCTCTTCTCGATGGAGCTCACCGTGGCGCTGGCCGCGCCCTCCACGCGCGCCATCGCGGCGGCGGCCTCGGCCTCCTTCTTGAAGCGGGCCGTGGCGTGCGGCGCCTCGAACGCGCCGGGGCCCTCGCCGGACGTGGGGCCCGTCCGCGCGTCGGCGTCGAACGCGCCCTTGATCACCCAGTAGTCCTCCGGCTTGAACGCCAGCCGCTCGCGCTCGCGCGCCACGATGAGCGCGAGCGTGGGCGTCTGCACGCGGCCCGAGCTGCGCACGTTGCCGTAGCCGGCGAACTTCACGAGCGTGAGGTAGCGCGTGAGCACCGCGCCCCAGATCAGATCGATGTCCTGGCGCGACGCGCCGGCAGAGGCCAGGTTGTCGTCCACGGCCACGAGGTTGCCGAACGCGTGCGCGATCTCCTCTTTCGTGAACGCGGAGTACCGCGCGCGGGACACCGGCGCCTTCGGGTTCACCTCCCGGATGCAGGAGAGCGCGTCCGAGCCGATGAGCTCGCCTTCCCGGTCGAAGTCGGTGGCGATGACCACGGAGTCGGCCTTCTTCGCGAGGTTCTTGAGGGAGCGGATGATCTCCTTTTCCTTCGGCAGCTTCTTGATGGGAGCGTACACGAGATAGGGCAGCGCGTCCATCTTCCACGACTTGAGCTCCACGCCGTCCTCGGTGAAGGGCTTCTTCTTTTTGAACGGGGGCTTCGGCAGCACGTCGGGCAGCTCGGCGGGATACGTCTCGCCCTCCTCGGTGACGCCCTGCCAGCCGCCGCGCTTCTTGTACACCATCGCCGGCGTGAAATCGGGCTCGAGGATGTGGCCGCGCAGACCGATGGTCACCCATTCCTCGCCGTCCACCTCGAAGCGGTACACGGGCGTGGAGTACACCTTGTCCGCCTTCGGCTTCTTCGCGCCCAAAAGATCGGCGATCTTCTGCGCCGCGTCGTTCTTCTCGGTTACCACCAGCTTCACGCGGTTCCCTCCTGTCTTTCCGGCCGCCTCCCGCGGCCCGTCTTCGTTCACACGGCTGCCCCGATGGTTTATTAACGTGTGCGGGGATGACGCGCTTCGGCGCGCTCGCCGCGCCGTCTGCGCGCGGCAGACGTAAGCATACACGATTTTGGCCGGAAGCGGCGCAGAATCGGCGCGACCCGGAAAGACGCGGGGACAAGGGGCGAGGACAAGGGATGCCTTGCAGAGGCGACGGAATGTCCCGCGCCGGGCCGGACGCGCGAGGGCGTCCCCGCACGGCTCGGCTCTGACCGCGCAAGAAACCGCGCGGTGGCTCCGTCTGAGCAGGTCGCGCGAAGGCGCGGCGTCACACGAACGAGATGCGCAGCTCCTTTCCCATGCCCTCGGCGAGCTGCTTGAGCGTTTTGAGCGTGGGGTTCGCGTTGCCCGACTCGATGCGGGCGAGGGCGCTTTGCCTCATGCCGCAGCGCTCGGCGAGCTCCCGCTGCGTGAGGTTCCCTTCGGCGCGCGCCGTGATGAGCGCGTCGATGATGTCGTATTCCGGCTGCAGAGCCCGGTACGCCGCAGCGTACTCGGGATCCTTCGCCATCTGCTCCTCATGGTATTTGTCAAGATCGTCCATGGCCGAACCGCTCCTCCCAATCAGCTTTATACCTCAGCGCGCGCCTCAGCTCCGAGCGAGGCGTCTTCTGGCTCTTCTTCACGAACCCGCTCAGCACCACGATCCGACGACCGGCGAAGAAAAAGAAGAACACCCGAACGGCACCGTTCGCCTGCCGCACGCGAAGCTCGAACAGCCCTTCGCCCATAGACTTCGAATGCGGCTCGCGCAGCAAGTTCGCGTTGCTCCGCAATGCCCTGATATCGCGCACCGTCTTGGCCCGCATCTTCGATTCCAGACCGTCCAGAAAGCCGTCCATGGGACGCGTTCCGTCGGCCTTCCGGTAGAACACCACTTCGAACTCCATGCCTCCCCCGTATCTGGGGCCCTGCCAGTTTATAACATATTTGTTATAAATGCAAGGATCCGCCCGCTCGTCCGCATGCATCCAGCATAGCGGGCGAACCTTGCGCGGGCATGGCGCGCGTCCAGCGAAAGCTCCACCCGACCTTGCGCGTGCCCGATGCGCAGGACGCGCGCTCCGAGCGCCGCGCCGACGCGCCGCTTCCGCGCTTCAAACGCGAATCGAACGCCCTTCCAACATGAGCCCCGCACAGGCTCGCGAGGCGGCACCCCCGCCGGCCCCATCGCTTCCGGAGATCGGATGGCGGTTTCGTAACCGTCCGCTGAAGATGCCGAGGGCGTTTTGTGAAGCGGCGTGTTCTCGGGTAGGCTGATGGGAGGGAACGCCGCCGAAAGGCCCCACGTTCGCAGCATCGACGCAGCACCGACGCGCACGCGGCGGCCTCCCAGAGAAAGGCCCGAACCGGAAAGGAGAGGCCACCATGGGAAAGGCACTCAAAACGCTCCTCGCACTCGCCGTCATCGCCGCCGTCGCAGGAGCGGGCGCATTCGCCCTGTCGGAGCGGGGCATGCTGCCCGGCGCGCTGTCGGACGCCGCCGAGGAGGCGAAGGCGACCGCGACGAACGCCGCCCTCGACATGAGCGGCCTGAAGGACCGGGTGAGGGACACCCTGGAGGCGAACCGGGACGGCATCGCCCAAGCCACCGGGCTTTCGGGCGCCGAGTTCGACGCCGCCATCGACGGGCTCGCCATCGACAGCTGGAAGGCCGCCCCGCTGCCCGCCGACGCGCAGCCCGCCGCCACCTACGACGGAGCCTTCGCCGGCGTCGAGGGCGCCGTCACCACCTACGACGATCCCGGCTACGTCACCGTGGAGGCCTACGGCCAAACGGTCACGTTCCAGGTGCCCGAGAGCGCGCAAGCCTACCTCCCCTACCTCGCGTCCGCGCAGTGACGGCGCGTCGCCCTCCCCGATGCCGCAAGCGGCTTCGAAGGAAAGAGGGAGCCACCCGAAGACGCCCCGAAGCAGCCGCCGCGCGACAGGAGCCGGGATGCCGCAACGAAGCGGTCGCGATCCGCGCTCTTCGCGCCGCGGCCGAACGCGCGGCGCGCTCAGCGCGCGCCTCTCAGCCTCCGCTGGTAGGCGCGCACGATCTGCGAGAGCGCGAAGCACACGGCGAAGTAGATCACGGCCATGATGGCGAAGATGGCGAATATCTGCGCGGTGGAGTTGTAGCTGTTCATGAGGATCATGCCACGGCCCATCAGCTCCTGCAGCGCCATGGCGCCCCAGAGGTAGCTCGTGTCCTTGATGGTGGTCACGAACTGGGAGAGCAGCGCGGGCACCATGTTGCGCAGTGCCTGCGGAAGGACGATCTGAACGTAGGTCTGCGCCGTGCCGAAGCCCTGAGAGCGGGCGGCCTCGTACTGCCCATGCGGCACGCTCGCCAGGCCGCCGCGCACGATCTCGGCCACGCTCGCACTGGTGAACAGGGTGAACGCGAGCACGGCCGCGCCGATGGGCGGCAGCTGTGCCACGAAGAACGTGAACATGATCCACAGCAGAAGCGGGGTGTTCTTGAACAGCTCGATGTAAGCCGCGGCGACGGCGCGCAGCGCGCGGCTGCCCGAGGTGCGCATGATCGACACCACGGTGCCCAGCACGATCGAGCACGCGATGGAAAGCGCCGAGATGAGCAGCGTCATCCCGAGGCCCTGCAGGAGAAACCGCATGTTCACCCAGGTGAAAAGCTCGGCGACCCCGCTCATCGATCCTCCTTTCCCCGGCTCGCGCCCTCGGCCTCGCGCGCGGCGCGATCCGCCTCGCGCTCGGCACGCGCAGCCTCCTCTTCCAGTTCGGCCTCGTCGGATCCAGCCGTTTCGGGCCCGCCCGTCCGCGCGGCCGCATCGCCTTCCCGCCAGCGCTCTGCGCGCTCGCGCCGATACGCCGCGCCCTCGGCCTCTGCATCGAGGGCGGCCTCGTCGAGCGGCGCCCCTGCACGACCGGACCGCGCGGCCGCGGCGTCGGATCCGGGCGCGCCGACGTTGTCGAGGAACGCGTCTTCGGCAAGGCGTGCCTCGGCGACCCGGTCGGCGCGGCGGCGCGCCTCGCTGCTGATGCGGTCGCTCGCAGCCGTCTCGGCGCGCGAGGCGAGCACCTCGTCGGCCTGGGCTGAGCGCGAGCCGGCCCTCTCCCCGAAGTCGCGCGCTCCCTCCGCGGCGGCGTCGGACGTTGCGGGCTCGGCGGCGTTCGCCGATCCCGCAGCCCCTTCGAGACCCCGGCGCGCGGCCACGCGCCGCTCGAGCCGTCGGTGCGCCTTCACGCGGCCGGCCTTCGTGCGCATGACGCGCGCGGCGCACGCCGCGTCGCCGCCGCATTCCTCGGCGATCTCCTGGGCGATCTCGCGCCCGATCTCGTCGGCGATCTCGGCCGCCACGCGCCCGGTGAACGCCTGCTCCATCGGCCCGCGCCCGTCCGGCGCCTCGCCCAGCACATGCAGCGGGTGGCGCGGCGAGGGAGCACGGCGCGCAGGCGCGATGTCCACCGTCTCGAACATGGTGCCCACGCCGCCGGCCAGCGCCTCGGCGGCGGCGCGCCCCGTGATGTCGTGCGTGCCCGGCGTGACCTCGAGGGGATCCTCGCCCAGCTCCTCGGTCGCATCGCCCGTCGCCAGATGGCGATGCGCCCGCGTGCGCCGCTCGAGGTAGAGCGCCAAGCGCGACAAGGGGAAGCAGACGGCGAAGTACAGAAGCGCCGCCACCACGTACACGGGCCCGTAGTAGCTCGTCGCCCCCGCGAACGAGTTCGAGAAGTACATGAGCTCGCCGCCCGCGATGAGCGCGAGCACCGACGTGTTCTTCACGAGGTTGGCCGCCTGAACGGCCAAAGGGGGCATGATGATGCGCAGCGCCTGGGGCAAGACGATGACGAACATGGTCTGCCAGTACGAGAACCCCTGGCTTTTCGCGGCCTCGAACTGCCCGCGATGGATGGATCCGACGCCGCTGCGCACCACTTCGGAGATGTAGCCGCCATGGTAGACGCCGATGGCCAGCACCCCGATCCAGAACGCCGCAAGCGACAGCCCCAGAAGCGGGAACACGGCGTAGAGCACGAACACCTGCAAAAGCAAAGGGACGTTCTGCACGATCTCCACGTACACGCGCACAACGCCGCGCAGCACCGCGATGCGCGACACCGACAGCACGCCGAACAGGATGCCGAGCGCAAGCGCGATGACGAGCGCGAGCACCGAGATGCCCACCGTGGTGCCGAACGCCGAAAGGATGTCGGGCCAACGCTCGAGCAGGGCCTGCCATTTGTAGGGAGCGAAGACGTCGAGCACGCTACGACCCTCCCTTCCCGCCGTCCGCGTCGCCTTGATCAGGAGCATCGTCCGAAAGGCCCCAGCGCTCCTCGAGCGCTCCGAGCGTGCCGTCGGCCTGCATGGCGGCGACGGCGTCGTCGATACGCCCCGCCAGCTCCGTGTTCGACTTCTTCGTGGCCACGCCGTACTCCTGAGGCGAGAGGTGCGTGTCCAAAAGCATGGTGGAGTCGTCCACGTAGCCGTTCAGAATGGAGCGGTCCACCGAGAACGCGTCCACCCTTCCCGCCACGAGCGCGATCTTGATCTCGGGATACGTCGAGTATTCGGCGAACTTCATATGGATGCCGATCTCGTCGCCAGCCGCCGTGAGCTTGTCGCGCGTCGTGGCCGAAAGCGCCACGCCCACGGTCTTGCCGTCGAGGCCCGCCAGATCGACGATGCCCGAGGACCGCTTCACGAGCACGCCGATGTGGTCGGTGTAGTACGGACGCGAGAAGTTGTAGCTTCTCTTGCGCTCCTCGGTGATGGTGAACGTGGCCAACGTCGCGTCGAGCGTGCCGTTGTCGAGCATCGCGCCGCGCGTGGTCACGTTCACGCCGGTCACCTGCAGGGCGTCGGGACTGCCCTTGATGCGCTTCGCCAACTCGCGCGCGATGTCCACCTCGAACCCTTCGATGTTGCCCGTCTCGGGGTTCTGAAACCCGAAACCGGGCACGTCGATCTTCGTGCCCACGCGCAGCACGTTGGGATCGGACGCGCACCCCGAGAGGCCGGCCGCGCCGCCGAGCGCGAACGTGACCGCGGCCATCGCCGATGCTCGTATGAATGTCCTCCTCGCGATCATGGATGCGCGCCTACAGTATCTTCGACAGGAAGCTCTTGACGCGGGCGTTGTCGGTCTCGTCGAACAGGTAGCGCGGCGTGCCCTCATCCACCACCAGCCCGTTCTCCATGAACACCACCTTGTCGGCCGCCTCGCGGGCCAGGCCCATCTCGTGGGTGACCATGACGATGGTCATGTTCGTCTCGGCGAGCGACTTGATGACGTCGAGCACCTCCTGCACCATCTCGGGGTCAAGCGCGCTCGTGGGCTCGTCGAGCAGCATGATCTTCGGGTGCATGTTGAGGGCGCGGGCGATGGCCACGCGCTGCTGCTGGCCGCCGGAGAGCTCGTCGGGGTACTTGTCCACCTTGCTTTCCAGCCCCACGCGCTCAAGGTAGGCGAGGCCGTCGCGCTCTGCCTGCTCGCGCGGGACTTTGAGCACTTTGACGGGGGCGAGCGTCACGTTCTCGAGCACGGTCTTGTGCGGGTAGAGGTTGTAGCTTTGGAACACCATGGCCACGTCTCGGGCGAGCGCGCGGGCGTTCACCTTGCGGTCGGCCAGGTTCATCCCCTCCACCACGACCGTGCCCGCGTCGGGCACTTCCAAGCCGTTGATGCAGCGGATGAGCACGCTTTTGCCCGAGCCGGACGGGCCGATGACGACCACCTTCTCGCCCTCGTCAACATAAAGCGACACGCCCTTGAGCGCCTCGACCGCGCCGAAACTCTTGCGGATGTCCTCGACCGCGATCGCCTGAGCCACGAGATGTCCCTCCCCTGCGCTTCAAGGCCGCGAATGGCGAAGGGCGCCGCGGCCGACCAACACCGACTGAACGTCCACCAAGTCTAGCACGCGCGCCATCGTCCCAGATGGCGGGGAGTTTACGGATGCTTGACGAGACCACCGAGCACGCATCGGAGGCAGAGCGGGCGAAACGGCAAGCGCGCTGAAGCCACAGCGAGGGAATCGACTCGCAAAAAAAGCAAAAGCCCCTCCGAAAGGAGCCTTTCGGGCAGGGGCCGGCAGAAGCCCGCGCCCGGACGGCGCGCCGTCCGGGCCTCTTTCCCCGAGGACTCTCGCTCGACGAACGAACGCCTCGGATTCGAGCGCGGCGCGGACGTCAGCGGGCGAACATGAGCCGCTCGCTGTCGAACATGCGCTGCAACGCGAGCACGCCCACGGCAGTGACCGCGAGGTTGCTCGCCACGCACGCCGCGACGTTGACGGGCTGAAGGTCGAACGAGAGGATGCCGATCATGCACTGCACCGAGTTGTACAGCGGGATGAGGTAGTACCCCACCTCGGCCCGAGCGCTTCCGAACATGCCGAGGACGCCCACCAGCATAACCGCGATCATGAGCGGCGTCATGAGCATCGTGGCCTCCTTCACCGACTTGGCCAGCGTGGACACCACGGCCACCAGCATGACGACGAAAAGCGTCGTCGACAGGACCACGAGCGCCAAGAGCAGGTAGTCGGCCGGCCCGTACACGTTCACGTCCACGGCGCCCTGCATGATGCTCGGAAGCCCCGCGAGGATGCCGAGCAGGCTCGAAGCGGCGATGAGCAGCCCGATAGCCGTGATCGCGAGCACCTTGCCCAACGCGATGTCGCGCCGGCTGACGGGCGTCGCCAAAAGCGTCGCCATGGTGCCGCGCTCCTTCTCCCCCGCCACCGATTCGGCGGCGATGGACATGACGCTCGTGAACACGAGGATGACCAGCAGAAGCGGCACGACGGACACCATGACGCTGCCGGCGACCTCGCGCTCGTCGGCCACGTCGTACTCTCCCGCCCCCGCGTTCACGTCGAAGCGGTTCGACAGCGACGACTCGTAGGCGTCGAGCAGCGAGGAGAACATCGAGTACGCTTGGGCCGAGTCGGGTTCGACGGAGTTGAAGTACACCTCCACCTGGGGCGCCGCCTCTCCCGACGCGGGGTCGTAGGCGGCCACGGCCTCGTCGAAGCCCTCGGGGAACACCGCGAACGCCTGCACGTCCCCTTGCGCTATGCGCTCGCGCATCTCCTCGGCGCCGGGAAGCGCGTCCTCAGCCGCCGTGTCGATGCCCGCGGACGACGCGAACGCCGCGACGCTGGCCGGCTCGTTCACCACGGCCACCACGGGCCGCTTCGCCTCGTCGGGAGCGAACATGCTGCCCATCGCGTCGCCCATGAACGTCCACATGAAAAAGATCAGCAAGCCGGGCAGCGCGATGGACACGAACGCCGAGACTTTGCTGCTGAAGAAGCGCGCCAGCTCCTTGCGCGCGATGACGAAGGCGCATCTGCTCATAGGGCCTCACCTGCCCGTGCCGCGTACAGGTCGAAGAACGCGTCTTCAAGGGAGCGCCCACCCGTCACCTCGGGCAACGTGCCCGAGGCCGCCATGCGTCCGTCGATGACGACGCCCACGCGGTCGCACACCTTCTCCACGAGGCTGAAGATGTGGGTGGACAGGAGCACCGTCCTGCCCTCGGCGGCCAGCTCCAGCAGAAAGTCGGTCACCGTCTTGGCCGTGAGCACGTCGAGGCCGTTCGTGGGCTCGTCGAAGATGACGACGCGCGGATCGTGCACGAGCGACACGGCCAAAGACGCCTTCTGCTTCATGCCGGTGGACAGGTCGGCCACCTTCGTCTGGGCGAAGCGGTCGATGCCGAAACGGGCGAACAGCGCGCGCTTGCGCTCGTCGCGCGACGACGCGTCGACGCCGCGCAGCTCGGAGAAGAAGTCGAACAGGTAGTCGGGCGAGAACGCGTCCTCAAGCTTGAGCTCGCTTGTGAGGAATCCCACGCGGCTGCGCACGCGCATGGGGTCGGACACGACCGACGCGCCTTCCACGAACGCGTCCCCCTCGTCGGGCTTCACGAGCGCGGCGAGCATGCGCAGGGTCGTGGTCTTCCCGGCGCCGTTCGGTCCGAGCAGTCCGTAAACCTCTCCGAACGCGACGTCGAACGAAAGGCCGTCGACGGCGGTCTTCACGCGAACGTCGGTGCGTTCGAGCTTGCGCTGCTTGGCAGACAGCTTGAAGGACTTCCGCAACCCCCGTGCGGACAGGGCTGGCTCCATCGGCCCACCTCTCCAAAACGAATCGGAAACAAGTTCGGACGAGTATAGCAAGAAAGCGCAGGGGGGGGGGGCAAGCGAAATCGCGCGAACCACGCGAAATCTCCCCGGCCGCTCCGGGATCGCGCCCCTCGAAGCGAACCGCAGGCGAAGCCTTCGGCGCAGGAGCAATCGCCTTCCGCGCGCTCGGCGCGCCGCCCTATGCGCCCTAGGCGGCAGCGGACGCGCGCCCGGATGCGCCCGCGACGGCGCGCTTCTCTTCGGCGCGCTCGCGCTCGAGCACGCGCTCCATGGCGGCGATGGCGCACTCGATCTGCCCGTCGTCGGGCTCGTTCGTGGTCAGGTACTGCATCTGCATGCCGGGCCACAGCACCACCTTCACGAGCGGGTTCTCGGGGCGGCTGCCCGCCCACTTCACGGTGATCTCGTAGGAGACGCCGGCGATGACGGGCATGAGCAGGATGCGCGCGAGGATGACGAGCAGAAGCTTCGGCGCCCCGTCCGGCACGCCCCACAGCTCGATGAGGCCGTTGATGGGCGTGACCGTGTACACGAAGATGGCGATGATCATCACCATGATGAGGAACGCCGTGCCGCAGCGCACGTGTAGCCGCGGGAAGCTGCGCGCGTTCTCGGGCGTGAGGGGAAGCCCGTGCTCGTAGCAGTGGATGGCCTTGTGCTCGGCTCCGTGGTAGCCGAACATGCGCTTGATGTCGGACATGCGCCCGATGAGCCAGAGGTAGAGCACGAACACGCCCACGCGCAGAAGGCCGTCCACGACGTTCCACAGAAGCGTGTTCGAGTCGTACTCGCCCACGACGAGGTTCGTGAGATAGGCCGGCGCCGCGATGAACAGCACCACGCCCAGCACGAGGCCGAGCGCCATGGAAACCGCCATCTCCCTCTTGCCGAACTCCACCTCTTCGTCCATGAAGGACTTCTTCTCGGACCGAGGCTCGGGCTCCTCGACCACCTCGAGCGCGCGCTGGGCGCCGAGCGCGTCGATCATCGTGTCGGGGCGCCCGAAGTCGTCCTTCCAGGAGAAGGACGGGGACGTCGAAAGGGGCTGCGAAGGGACCGTGCCCTCGTTCCCGCCGCCGGCGCTCCCGCTCTTTGCGCCCGCAGAGGGGCGCTCGTCACCAGCGCCCTCATTCCTTGAGTCTGCGGAGGAACCCCCGTCGCCAGCGGGCCCGTCGACGGGCGCGATGGAAGGCGGCGCCGGCTCGCCTGCCACCATGGAACGGGGCGTGGGTTCGCCAGGCGCTGCAGGAGGCGGCACCGGCTCGCCAGCCGCGCGGGGCTGGCGCGCGTGCTCGTCGGGCTCCTCCTCCCCGAACGCGTGCAGCGCCGCGATCTCGAGCGCCTTGTACCCCAGCACCAAAGACTCGACCATGGCGCGGCATCCGCGCACAAGCGGCCAGCGCAGCCAGTCCGCGCCGCCCTTCGGGCCGGGAAGGTCGTGCTCCTCCACGTAGATGCCGCCGTTCGGCTCGCGCACGGCCACCGACCAGTTGTGCTTGCCGCGCATCATGATGCCTTCGATGAGCGCTTGGCCGCCGACGTGGGTTTTCAGCGCGCCGTCCTCGGTAAACGCGCGCGCGAGATCGCCCTTCCGCTCGGCCATGCTAGCCTCTCTTCACGCGCGGATACGGGTTTCCGCAGGTCATCTTTCCCTCGGGGCAGTTCCCTCGGATGCACGGCGCGCCGGCGTCCATGAAGATGAACGGCGCCGTGGGCCGCGCCAACTCCAGCATGCGGTGCGCCATGGCGCGGATCTCCCACTGCGCGCGGTTGCAGCAGCGCAAGGAGAAGAAGTGCAGCAGCTCGCGCACGTTCATGGTGATGACGATCTTCGTCTCGGCCGCGTTGGGCAAGAGGTAGCGCGCATCCTCGGCGGGCACGCCGGCGGCCAGCAGCTTCTCGTAGGCGGCGATGGCGGCCTCGATGGCTTCGTCGAACACCGTGCTCGTCTCTTCGCTCGCTGCGACGCTCTCGGGCTTCACCGTGGCCAGGCCGTCCGTGAACCTCACGTAGCGCTGGCTCTGCTGGTTGAAGCTGGCGATGCGATGGCGCACGAGCTGGTGCGTGAGCGCGCGCGACACGCCGTCGACGGCGAACGTGTAGCTGGCGTGCTCGAGCGCGGAGAAGTGGCCGCTGCCCATGATGGTGGACAGCACGCTTCTCACGCGCTCCTCGGGCATCGTCTCCATGAGCTCGGCCGCGCCGACGGGCGCGTAGCACAGGCGCGCCGCCGTGGCGATGGCGCGCTCGGGGTCGGGCGTGTGGTACAGCAGTTCGACGTGCATGGGATGGATGCTCCTCGTTTCGGGATAAATTCGGCGATCCGCGCGCACAAGGGCGCCGCCTTTCGCTACTATAGTAGCCGATGCCGGCAACCAGCGAAGCGAGAGGCCCTCCCATGCCCGAAAACAACATGTCCGAACCCGCCGAGTTTCAGCTGACCACCCGCGACTGGAACGACGAGTGGAAGCGGCTCCAGCAGAAGCGACGCCGGTTCGACGACGCCGGCTACTGGGACAAGCGCGCCGCCACGTTCTCCACGAAAGACGCGCCGAACCCCTATGTCGAACGGTTCCTCGAGCTGGCCGGAATCGAGCCGGGCGAGACGGTGTTCGACATGGGCTGCGGCACGGGCGCGCTGTCGGTGCCGCTCGGCAAGCGAGGCCATAAGGTGGTGGCGGCCGACTTCTCGCGCGGCATGCTCGACCAGCTGCGGGCGGCGCTTGACCGAGAGGGCGTAAGCACCGTAACCCTCAAGCAGATGAGCTGGGAAGACGATTGGCCCAGCTTCGGCGTGCGCCCCGGTGCGGCGGACGTCGCCTTGGCCTCGCGCTCGGTGGCGACGGCCGACCTCAAAGACTCGCTTCTGCGCCTCACCGACGTGGCGCGCCGCCGCGTGTGCGTCACGCTCGCCACGGGCACGTCCCCGCGCACCGACGAGCGCATCCTCAATGCCATCGGCCTCAAGAGCGTGCTCGGCCGCGACTACCTCTACGCCTTCAACATCCTGGCGAACGAGGGGCTGCGACCCGAGGTGGCCTACATCGACAGCACGCGCACCGACACGTTCGACTCCTCCGACGAGGCCTACGACGCGTTCGCCCGCATGGCGAACGACGCCACCGCGGCGCTCGTCGGCGAAAAGGAGCGCGCCGCGGCGCTCGCGCGCCTGCGCCCCTGGCTTGCCGACAACCTCGTGGCCAACGAGCGGGCGGGGCGGCCCGACAAGAAAGGCGTCCCCGAAAAGGCCCTGCGTCTGCGCGAGCCCCGCGTCGTCACCTGGGCCTTCCTCGCTTGGAACATATGATGCGAAGCGGGTTCGGACCCGACGGCCCGAACCCGCTTGCGCAAGCGCGAGGCGCCCCTACAGCTCGATGCGCTCGAACATGTCCTTGCCCACCCCGCAGACGGGGCAGACGAAGTCATCGGGCAGCTCGTCGACGTACTCGATGTGGCCGCACAGCGTGCAACGCCAACCGAACCTCGGCTTCGTCGGCTCCGACGCATCCGCGCCCGCAGCGCCGCCCGCGCCCTCGGAGGGCTCCTCGGGCAGGAAGCTCGACGCCTTCGGCGGGGTCTTGCCGCCCTTCACGAGATGGTAGTGCGCGTAGGTCATCGGCTCGCCGTCGCGCAGCGCCTCTGCCTCCTCCACCTCGCCGACGTAGAGGACGTGCGTGCCGAGGTCCACCGTCTGCACCACGCGCACGGAGAACCGCGCAACGCACTGCTCGGAGACGAAAGGAACGCCCGCCCCATCGACACCCGTCTCGCACGCGGCCAGCTTGTCGACATCGAGACTGCACCGAAAGCCGAACATGCCGATAAGCTCCATAGCGGCGTCCTGCGCCAAGCACGACACGGCGAACCGGCCCGAGTCGGCAATGACGCCGGTGGTGGCGTTCTCTTTGTTCAGCGCCACGCTCACCTGCAACGGCGAAGACGTGACCTGCTGAAACGTGTTGGCAACGCAGGCGGCGCGACGCTCGCCGTCCGTAGCGGCGACGAGGTAGAGGCCGTAGCTCAAGCTGCGAAACGCGGTTTTATCGATCATGGAGCGCCTTTCCTTCGACGGTGCGGTTACCCATAAAATGATAATCGTTCTCATTAAGAAGCACAAGGACGATTGTCGCCGAATCCGGAACGCCGCATCCGAAACGCCGCATCCGTCGCACCCATCGGCCCACCGATGTCGTTCCGGCAGAAGGGCCCCTCCTTTTGGCAGGTTTTTTCGGAAATCCGCCATCGCCTTCGACGCATCTTGAAAACGCTCGCAACCGACCAGGGGATACCGAAAAGACGCAGCGTGATCGACGGGTTGCCGAGCCCTCCGACGGAGGTTTTCCGTCAATTCCCGCCACGAACGGGGAAGCTCTATGTCAAACCAAGGTTGATGTAGGCCGGGCCAGTCCGCCGAGCGAGGCCCCGCCGGCGCTTCGGAAGGCCCCGCCCGTCGGGCGGGAAGGGATCTTCCGAAGCGCCCGGCCAGGGGAAGCTCGGCTCGATATTGGGCGAATGCAAGCTCGTGTCAATCCTGGTTCAATATAGAGCGAAGAAAGGCAGACTAGAGGATGCGGGTGAGAAGCGCGGGAGGCGCAGAGCACGAGGAGCCCATGCGCCGTAGCGAGGCGGGAGGGCAATGACGCGACAAGACGAGGGCGCGAGCAGGAAGCGAACGGCGTGGGGTGCGGCGCGCGAGGATGGCGACGCGGAAGAGCAAGGGAGGGGACGCGAAACATGGCGAAGGCGGGACGGCAAGCGCGCTCGTCCCCAAACGAGGCGCAACCCCGCCGAGGGGTCGCGGAGCGCAACCGCGCTGGGAGGCGAGGCCGAAAGGATCTCGATGGCGAAAGAGGCCCTTCCGATGCCGACGCCCTTCGCCCCCGTGCGAGAACTTTGCCGCAAGCGCGAAACAAGGAGGCAGAAGCAGGGGGCCGGAATCGAAAAGCTGCGCGACTGCGAAGGGCCGGAAGGCCCCTCAGGACGCGAGGCCGCACGCGGCGCGCACGAGGCCGCGCGCGCCGTCGTCGGGAGAGATCGCCCTCGCACCTCCCCACGCCGCGCCGAAACGCTCGACGGCGCGCGGAAGCAGCCAGTCGCGCACGACGGCGAGCGCGTGGGGGAAACGCGCCGTCGCGCCGCGGGCGAGCAGCTCCGTCGCCGCGACGAGGCCGCATCCGCGCTCGAGCTCGAGCCGTCCGAGCTCGTCCACCACGAGCAGCCTCGGACGCGCCTCCCCCTCCTCCGCGCCGCCGCGCATGCCTTCGGCGATGAGCCCGAAGTGCGCGTTCACACGCGCAAGAGCGTCATCGGAGATGTGCCAAACCAGCTGCGCGGCCTCGCTCTGGCTTTCCGGATCGAACGACCCCTCGGCGCGCGCGAGGTCGCGCCGCCGCGCGAACGCGACGCGCTCGCCGTCCGGCAGCAGCACGTTGTCGATGCCGAGCTTCTCGAACCCGCCCTCCCCCGCCGCGCGCCACACGCCGGGAGCCACCACGCCCGCCACCTCGCACCCTTCCGCAGAAAGCTCCGAGGCTAGGCGCTCGAGCCAGCGCGTCTTGCCGATCTGCACGTCGCCGGTGAGCAAAAACAGCATGGCTCCTCCCCTCCTTTTCGCTTGATTATCCTCAAACGTGCATTATACTCTCTCGACAGCCCGGGAACGCGAAATACGAGAAAAGGAGCACGCCATGAACCCTCGCGAACGCACAGAGCGCACAGACCCCTGGAGCCTTTACCGCACGCTGATCGAGGGCGTTCCCGACGGCCCGTGCGTGCGCGACTACTGTCTGGGCACGCACTGGTCCTACGTCGAGGCCGACTGCGGCATGGGCGTCAGCTTCACCTGCAAGGGAGGCGCGCGCGGACGCGAGGCGCGCGACCTGCGCGGACTGCCCCTGCGCGAGGCGGCGCGGTTGTCTATGTCGTGGCGCTTCGAAGAGGCCACGCTCGGCGTGGCGGCCCTTAACGCCTATTACGCCCAGCGTTCCCTCCTCGACGGCCTCGGCGCATCCTACGACGATCCCATCGAGCTTCCCGACGACGCCATCCGCAAGATGGACGCCTTCGAGCTGCACCGTCCGCGCATCGAAGCGTCGGCGTCCAAGAACGTGGTGGTGGTCGGCCATTTCCCCCATGTCGGGCGCATCGCCGAGTACGCGAACCTCACCGTGCTCGAGCGCAACTGCGCGCACGACCTCGACACGCCCGACCCCGCCTGCGAGTACGTGCTGCCCGGCGCCGACTTCGCATTCTTCACGGGCGTCACCCTCATCAACAAGACCGCACCGCGTCTGCTCGAACTCGCATCCAGCGCGGAAACCGTGCTCGTAGGGCCCAGCGTGGTCATGTCGCCCGCGCTTTTCGAGCACGGTGCGGACGTGCTCGCCGGCAGCGTGGTCGCCGACCCCGAAAAGGTGCGCTTCGCCGTGAAGAACGGGGCGGGGCGGTTCTTCGGGGAGGCTTTGGCGATGGCCTCGCTCTCCCGCCTGTAGCCTCGCGAGAGGAGACGCCCCGCCCTCCTCGCTGGCGAGCGGCGCCGCGAGCCTGCGGAGCCGGCGGCAAAACGCTTCCGGCTCCCAGCCGAACAAGACGGTTAGCTCTAGGGCCGCCCTCTCGCGCCCCTGATTTCCCGCATCTCTGTCAAACCAGGATTGACACGAACCCATGTTTGCCAATCCTTGAGCCGGGTTTGCTCTGGCCGGGGTTTCGGAAGGCCCCCGCCCGCCCGGCGGGCGGGGGCCCTGCGGCGTCGGCGGGGCGTTGCCCGTCGGGTCGATCTGGCCTGCATCAATCTCGGTTTAACGGGGACAGGCGATCCCCTTAGCACAAAATCACGGTTAAGAACGATTTTTCGACTAGATCGAATTTTGCGACCTGGCGTTTCTCCGAAAACGCTCCTCCAGGAAGCAGGGAAATCGTTCTTAACCGTCATTTTGTGCTAGTCGCCTCCCCTGCCGCTGTTGGGCCAGGATTGGCAGAGGCCAGGTAGACCCGCCGGGCAAGGCACTCGCCGACGTCGCAGGAGGCCCCGCCGGGCGGGGAGGGGGCTTCCGAGGCACCCGTTCAGGGGGAAGCTCGACTCGATGATGAAAGAATATGGGTTCGTGTCGATGCTGGTTTGACAGAGAGTCTCTCCGCTCTCCGTCAAACCAGCATCGACAGGGATCGGGTCACCCGCTACCCAAAGCCCCACTAGCGCAGCTGAAGCCCCTGATCTGACGAAGGCGCCCTCCGCGATGCCCGATCGCAAAAAGCACGGCCCGAGGTCCGGCGAACACAAGTTCACATCGGCTTCGGTTTTGCAAAGAGGAGGAAACGAAGCCCTCCTACGGATGGGTGCCCCTCGGAAGCGAACGCCTCTCGAAATCGGATGCCGATATCTCGCGGTGCCCTCGCCAAGGCCAACGCTCAACCTGTCGCCGCCCCCTTCGGCAACGCCTCCTTTCCCCGTTGAATTTATTTCCATTTTTCTATATACTCATTTAAGTATTATTCTCGATCAAGGAAATAAAGAGAGGGAGGGGCATGGGAAACGGTACCGGAGAGCCGCGAGCCGTCAGCGGGGCATGCCCCGCTGACGGCGAGGGGACGTCCCCTCGCCGCGCCGCCGACCAAGACGAAGCGCGCTGCGCCTCAAGGCGCAGCGCTCGCCGCTCCAACCTCGCGATCGCCGTTCTCGCAGCGCTGCTCGTGGCAAGCTCCCTCGTCTCGCTCATGCTGGGCCGCTACCCCATCAACCCTGCCGAGGCGGTGGGCATGCTCGCCCACCTGGCCGTCCCCTTCGACCCGTTTTGGACCTCGCAGCAAGAGACGCTCTTCTTCCAAGTACGGTTGCCCCGCATCGTGCTCGCGCTCCTGGTGGGATGCAGCCTCGCCGCCGCGGGCGCAGCCTACCAGGGCACGTTCCAAAACCCGCTCGTCTCGCCCGACATCCTGGGAGCCTCCCAGGGCGCCGCGTTCGGCGCAGCCGTCGCCATCCTGCTCGGCTGCACATCGCTTTTCATCTCGGTGAGCGCGTTTCTCTTCTCCATCGCCGCCGTTTTGCTCGTGCTGCTCATCGGCAGCCGCGCCCGGGGCAACCACCTGCTCATCGTGGTGCTCGCCGGCGTCATGGTGAGCTCGCTGTTCTCGGCGGGCGTCTCCTACACCAAGCTCGTCGCCGACCCGTCCGACCAGCTCGCCGCCATCACCTACTGGCTCATGGGCAGCCTCACCGGGGCGAAATGGGGCGACATGGCCCTGGCGGCCGCGCCCATAGCCGTCGGCCTCGTCGTGCTGTTCGCCCTGCGTTGGCGCATCAACGTGCTCACCATGGGCGATGACGAGGCGTCCACCATGGGCGTGAACGCGCGCCGCGTGCGCCTTTTGGTCATCCTCGCGGCAACGCTCGTCACCGCGGCCAGCGTGTCCATATCGGGCATGATCGGCTGGGTGGGGCTCGTCATCCCCCACTTCTCCCGCATGATCATCGGCTGCGACTACCGCAAGCTTCTGCCCGCGAGCATGCTCATGGGCGCTACCTTCCTGCTCGTCGTCGACGACCTCGCCCGCCTCATGGCGTCCTCCGAGATACCCATCGGCATCCTCACGGCCTTCGTGGGCGCGCCGTTCTTCCTTTACCTCATCACGAGGAGGAAGCAGCAGCTATGAGCATCGATGTGAAGGGACTGGGCTTCTCCTACGGGCGTCGCGACGTGCTGCGCGACGTGAGCTTCTCCATACCGGACGGCATGCTCGTGAACGTGCTCGGCCCCAACGGCGTGGGCAAATCCACCCTGTTCCGCTGCATCCTCTGCCTGAACACGGGCTGGACGGGCAGCATCACGGTGAACGGAAGGGACCTCCGATCGCTCTCCGTGCGCGAGCGCGCCCGCGAGATCGCCTACATCCCCCAGTCGCATTCCTCCGTCTACGACTACAACGTGCTCGACGTGGTGCTCATGAGCGCCAGCGGCGGCGTCGGGATGTTCGGCTCGCCGAAGAAACGCCACGTGGAAAGGGCGTGGGAGGCGCTCGAACGCGTGGGCGTCGCGCACCTGGGGCACCGCCCCTACACCCGCATCTCGGGAGGCGAGAAGCAGCTCGTGCTCATCGCCCGAGCCATCGCCCAAGACGCGCGCACCATCGTGATGGACGAGCCCACGAGCGCTCTCGACTACGGCAACACGGTGCGCGTGCTGTCTGCCGTGCGCCAGCTCGCGCGCGAAGGCATGTCTATCGTGCAGTCGACGCACCAGCCCGACCAAGCGTTTCTCTACGCCGACCGGACGCTCGTGCTCAACGAGGGCCGCGTCTGCGCTTACGGCGACCCGAAAGACGTGGTCACCAAGGAGCTCGTGAGCGCCATCTACCACGTGGACGTGGAGGTTTGTTCCCTGTACGGCGACAAGGTGCGCGTCTGCGTGCCTGTTAGCGAATTGGACCGCAAGCAAGCAAGGGAGGAAGCAGAACGATGAGAAAGGAACCGATGTCCAAAAGAAGGAGGGCGACCGGCATCGCGCTCGCAGCCGCTTTGTGCTGCGGGCTTGCGATCGGCGTCGTCGGCTGCTCGCAAAGCGGACAAGGCGGCCAGGACGCCTCGGGGGGATCTGCCGCCGAGCAACAGGCCGCCGAGAGCGAGACCCGCACGTTCACCGACTCGGCCGGACGCACGGTGGAGGTGCCGGCGCAGATCGACCGCATCGCCCCGGCGGGCCACACCGCCACGCAGGTGCTTTTGACCATGGCGCCCGAGAAGATGGTCACCTTGTCCCAAGAGCTTTCGGACGACCAGGCGAAGTACCTGGGCGAAAGCTACGCCGAGCTGCCCGTGACCGGCGCGGCCTTCGGCGCGAAGGGCGACCTCAACAAAGAGGCCGTGGCGGCTTCCGGCACCCAGATCCTCATCGACACCGGCGAGCTGAAGGACAACATCGCCGAAGACCTCGACACGCTGCAAGAGCAGCTGGGCATCCCCGTCGTCATGATCGAGACGACGATGGACACCTATGCCGACGCCTACGAGATGCTCGGCGAGCTCCTCGGCATGGAGGAGCGCGGACGCGAGCTGTCCGAGTACTGCAAGAGCGCCTACGAGGAGACGACCTCCGTCGTGGAGGGCATTCCCGACGACGAGCGCGTGCGCGTGGCCTACCTGCTCGGCGACAAGGGCACGAACACCATCGCCAAAAACTCCTACCAGGGCCAGGTGGTGGATCTCGTGGCGAACAACGTGGCCGACCTCGGCGAAGTGTCCGGGAGCGGGCAGGGCGTGGAGATCAGCATGGAGCAGCTGGCCCTGTGGAACCCCGAGCTCATCCTGTTCGCCGAGGGCAGCATCTACGACACCGTGGGAGACGACGCGGCCTTCGCCGATTTGGACGCCGTCAAGAACAGCGCTTACTACGAGGTGCCCACCACGCCGTGGAACTGGCTCAACAGCCCGCCGACGGTGAACCAGGTGCTGGGCATGCAGTGGCTGCCGCGCCTTCTGTACCCCGATCAGTACGATGACGACCTGTACGAGACGGTGGCCGGCTACTTCAAGACGTTCTACGGCTACGACCTCTCCGAGGCCGAGTTCGACGAGATCGCCGCGAACGCCCAGCCCAAGGCCTAGCGCCGCTCAGCTGTTGCGAACGCATCCGAGGAAAGCCCGGCGCTCGTCGGGCTTTCCTGCTATCATCAGGGGAAAACCAACCGAGGAGGTGCATATGGGAGAGAAGATCATGGACGGCTTCCCCACGCGCGAAGAGGCGCTCGCCGACTTCTTCGCCGCCTGGGAGCCGATGCGGCGCGTCGAGCACGTCGCGCTCGACGACGCGGTCGGGCGCGTGCTCGCCTGCGACCTCGCATCGCGAAACACGCTGCCGGTGGTGCGCGCGTCGTCGTTCGACGGCATCGCGGTGAGGGCGTCGGCGTTTAAAAACGGCGTGCCCGATGCGAGCGGATGGAGGCCCGGGGCAGATTACGTGCGCGCCGACACCGGCGACGACTTCCCCGACGCGTTCGACGCCGTGGTGATGATCGAGAAGGCGGCCATCGGGGAGAACGGCTCCGTGACGTTCGACGACGATGTGGCGGTCGAACCCGGTTCGGGCGTGCGCCCGCGCGGCTCCACGCTGCGCGAGGGCGAGCCGCTCATGAGCGCCGGCAGCATCGTCCGCCCCACCGACTTGGCCGCGCTCGCCATGGGCGGGATCTCGATGGTGCCCGTGCGCGCCAAACCGCGCGTGGCGTTCATACCCACGGGCAGCGAGCTCGTGCCCGCCGGCATCAAGCCCCGGCGCGGGCAGAACGTGGACGCGAACAGCCTCATGTGCAAGCACCTCCTCATCGAGTACGGTGCCGAGCCCGTGGTGTTCCCCCTCGTGCACGACGATCCCGCCGAGCTCGAGCGCGCTTTCGAGGCGGCGCTTTCCACCGCCGACGTCGTGGTGGTCAACGGAGGCTCGGCCCTCGGCGAAGAGGATTTCAACGCGAAGCTGATCGAGGGGCGCGGGCAGGTGGTGCACCACTACATCGCCGCCGTGCCGGGACGGCCGCTCATGATGGCCGTGGTCGATGGCAAGCCGGTCGTCAACCTGCCCGGACCCGTCATGGCCGCCTATTTCGGCTCCGAATGGTGCCTGCAAGCCGTCACGGCGCGCATCCTCGGCATCCCCGTGCGCCGGCATCCGACCGTGCGGGCGCGAGCGGATGCCGCGAAGGCGAGCATCCCCAAGATGGCGAACATCGCCCGCGTGCGCGTGACGCGAGACGACGAGGGCTACATGGCGCACTTCCTCGACTTCAAGGCCGGAGAGCTGGCCGCGTGCATGACGTCGAACGCCCAGCGCGTCTCGCCCCTCGGCGAAGCGGGGTGGGACAAGGGAGACGTGCTCGACGTGGAGCTGTTACGCGGCGAGGAGTTCATCGAGAAGAGGTGAGCGCTTTTCCTTCCGCAAGCGGCAAACCGCCCTGGAGCGCACGAGGGAGGGTTGCGAGGAAAGGAGGGGCACGGGGGTTGCGGCCCGAAGCCTGCGCCCTCCGCTCCTCGCACAGCCCGGCGCACCCTCGAATGAACGCGAAAGCGCCCGGTCGATGACCGGGCGCTCGTCTGACATGGAATGTCGGCGCGAAAGGCGCTATTCGGCGGCAGGAGCCTCCGCAGCGGCCTCCTGGGCCTCCACGACCACGGAATCCGCAGCGGCGGCCTCTTCTCCAGCGACCTCCGCCTCGGTGCCGGCCTCGACAGCTGCTTCCTCGGCGGCTTTCTTAGCCTCGGCGGCAGCGGCCTTCTTCGCGAACTCCTCGGCGCGCTTGGCCTTCTCGGCGGCCTTCGCTTCGCGCTCGGCCTTGCGCTTCGCTTCGGCCTCGGCCACCGCGGCGGCACGCGCGGCCTTGCGGGCGGCCTCGCGCTCGGCCACCGTCTCCTTGGCGGCGCCGAACTTGTCGGCGAAGCGTTGGACGCGCCCGCCGGTGTCGACGAAGCGCTGCTGGCCGGTGTAGAACGGATGGCACACGTTGCAGATGTCGATCTTCAGCTCGGGCTTCGTGGAACGCGTCGTGAACGTGTTCCCGCAGCTGCACTTGACCGTGCACTCCATGTACTCCGGATGAATTCCCTGTTTCATGTTCCTGGTTCTCCTTTACGAGCCTTGGTTTCCGACCAAGGCGAAGACAAGCCTTTGCACTATAGCACAGCCCGCCCGATCATGCACGGGGTTCTCAGGGATTTCGCAAGAATCCACAGGATCCCTCGCACGCCCTCGCGCTATTGCGAAAGGATTCGCCAATCGCCGCAAAATGCGCGCTTGGCGAACGGGTTTCGACGATCGCAGGGAAACCGAAGGAGAGGCGATCGCTCGTTTCGGCGACCCGGGAAAACGCCGCAAGCGAAACCTCTTTGCGCGGATGCCGAAGCCACGCGGGCGGCAAAGCAGTTCGCCAAGCGCGCATTCCCGTCATTTCGAGGGAAGGCCCGGAGGCACGGTGCGGGACAACGCCCGTGAAAGCGCCGCCGCCGTCCGCGCAGCCCCTCTAAAAGAGGCGCCCCTGATCCTCCCACAGGCTGCGTTGTCCTGCGCGGAACTCCAGCGCCGCCGCGTCGCACTCCCCCAGAAGCACCGGGGAGGCGGGGTCGTGCCGCGCGCGGTTGCGGGCGATGGTGCCCGGGTTGAAGTTCGCGTAGCAGTAGGCGCACCCGTGCGCGCACGTGTTGTACGCGCCGATGTCCACGCTCTCGACGCACCCGCACGCATCCCGCTGGTTCTTGTCCTTCGCGGCCCGCAAGGCGCACCCCGCCCGCGCGCCGCCGGATATCCGCTCGATCAGCGCGGCGTCGACGCAGCATCCCCGCTCGATGCCGTGGCGCGTCAAGTCAACCTCCTCGGCGCAGGCGGCCATCGCAAGGCCCGCCGCCCGCGCGATGCCGGCCAGCGTCCCCGCAAGACGGTCCTGCTCCTCGGCCGTGCCGCCGCGCAGCCCCTCCCGCCCCATTCTGCGGACGGTGCGGTAACCCTCGTCCAAGAAGCTGATGACCACGCGCTCCGTGCATCCGCGCAGCGCATCCACTAAGCCGCCGAACCGCTCCGCATGCCATGCCTCGGTGTGCGCATCGCCGAGGAAGATGGGATCGTAGCGCCAGATCACCCGCTCGGGGCCCACGGCCTCCGCAAGCCGCCTGAACGTGTCCGCCACTTCGCCCTTGCCGCGCACGCCCGGCTCCACGTCCCTGCCGTACGGCGTGAGGGTGAACTGGAAGTAGTAGGAGAACCCGCGCTCGTCCAGCTCGCGCAGCCGCCCGAGCATCGGAGCGGGATCCTTCGTCCAGAACACGATGGCGTCCACCGCCTCGGGGTCGAGCCGCCACTTCGCCATCTGGTCCGCGTTGAAGGGGTTGCGCGTGACCACGAACCCCTCCCGCACCCGCTCGAAGAACCACTCCGAGTAGAACGCCGGGATGTCAGTGCGCCTGCTCGCGCTGATGATCATAGCCTCCCTCCCCCTCGTGCGACGGGAAACGACCCGCTACGAAAGGAACGCCTCGTTCACGGGAAGGCGGTACGCCTCGGCGATGCCGCGCAAGCCCTCGTCGGGGATCGAGAAGGGAGGCTCGCCGCCGCTCATCGCGCGCACGCTCGCATAGATGCCCGCGGCCTTCGCGAGGGCGTGCATGAGCCCGAACGCCGCGTCGAAGGTGGGGCCAGGGCAGAACGCGCCGTGGTGCGCCCACACGCACGCATCGAAGGAGCGCATCGCCTCGGCCGTGGCCGCGGCGACGGCGGGCCCTCCCGGCACCGTCCACGGCACCACGCCGATGCCGCGCGGGAACGCCACCATGCTCTCCATGAGCACCTTCCACAGAGCGCGCGTGAACGTGCGCGCATCGGGCGGCAGCACGCTCGTGAGCGCCACGACGTCGGCGGGATGCGCATGGTAGAGCACGCGGTCGGCCCCGCCGGTGACCTCCTTGCGCACGGCGTGGACGGTCGCATGGCTCGCAAGCTCGCTCGTGGGCACCGCGCCGCCCTTGAAGCCCCAGACGATGCGCCACGCGTCGCCCGAGGGGCCGATCTCCACGATGCCCGCCGCGGCGTCGGGGTCGAGCGGCACCGCGCGCAGATGCGCGCCCGCCGCCGTCACCATCAAGAACTCGCCGCGCAAACCGTCCGCCTGAACCCCGAGGGGAACCCACGAGCTGGGGTTGTCGTAGAAAAACGAACGGCACGAGGCCACGTCCTCGGGCGCGAGGCGATACGACAGGTTGCCGCCGTTGCCCTCGTGCCAGCCCTGGCCCCACCCGTCGGCGCACAGGCGCACGAACGCCTTGGCGAACGCCTGCTGCTCCACGGCCACGCCCGAGACGGCTCCCTTCGCCGCCGACACGCCCTTGTCGAGCATCTCCTGCGCGTTGTCGAGAAATCCCATGATCGTCCTTTCGTCCGCAGCCGTGCGCCGCAAGCCCCGTCGGCCAACCGGCGCGCCCTCGCCTTCGATTGTAGCACGGCCCCCTCCCGCGAAAAGCGGCCCGACGCAAGCTCCAAAAGGGCCAAGCCCCGTCGCCCGGCGCGCGGCCCCGTCGCGCAGCCGAACCTCCATCGTGCGCTCGGTCCCCGTCGCACGACCTTCGCAGCGGCACGCAAAAAGCGCCCGCCCCGATGATCGGGACGGGCGCTCAAGGCGGTCCGAACCGCAGCGCAGACCTCGAAGGCGAGGGTTACACCTCGGCGACCCAGAGGCCGTGGAGGTTGCAGTACTCGTACACCTTGACGGGCGCGTCGCCCTCTGCCACGGCGAAGTCGGCCGTCGGCGCATCGGCCGACGTGAGTTCGCGGATCTGGTAGCCGTTCTTCGTGACGAGGCAGATGAAGGAGATCAGGTGCTCGTCGGTCATGGGGTGCAGCGTGCTGCCCACCTCCACGTGGACGTTCGCGCCGTCAACAGTGACGACGGGCACGTGCTTCTCGACGGCGGCGTCGGTGGTGTTGGCCGTAAGCTCGGCCATCGGCTCGCCGCAGCACACGAGCGGCACGCCCGCGTCGAAAGGCTTGACGGCCACGTTTCCGCAGTGCAGGCACTTGTAGAACTTGAGATCCATGGTGAGTCCCCCTTCTATCGTTTGGTTTCCGACCTATATGTTACTCTTTGCATTGCATTTCAGGAAGCCCCTGCTGCGGTTTTTTCACGACAAGCGCATAAACGAGCACGCCCGCCCCCACCGCGACGAGCGGCGCCGACAGAAGCTGCCCCATCGTGAGCCACCCGCCCCACAGGTACCCCAGCTGCACGTCGGGTTCGCGCACGAACTCGACGAGGAAGCGGAAGCAGCCGTACATCACCAAGAACAGCCCGAGAAACGTGCCGCGGGGCCGCGGCGGCAGACGCCGCGACAGCAGGTAGAGCGCCGCGAAGATGACGACGCCCTCGAGCAGCGCCTCGTAGAGCTGCGAGGGGTGCCGCGCCATCGTGCCCGCCGCGCCGCCGAACACCACGCCCCACGGCGCGTCGGTGGGTGCGCCCCACAGCTCTCCGTTGATGAAGTTCGCACAACGGCCGAACAGAAGGCCGAGCGGCGCGCCGATGCAGCCGAGGTCGGCCAGCGTGAGGTACGGAATGCCGGTGAGCCTCCCGGCCACAAGGCCCGACAGAAGCGCGCCGATAAGGCCGCCGTGGAAGCTCATGCCCCCCTCGTTGAACGCGAAAATCTTCTCGGGATGCGCCAGATAGTACCCGTCGCCGTAAAAGAGCACGTAGCCCAAACGCCCGCCCACGATGACGCCCACGATGACGCAGAACATGATGGTGAGCAGCGAGTCCGCATCCACGCGCACGCGCCAGCGGCGCGCGACGCGCCAGACGACGAGGGCGGCGCACACGAATCCCAGCACGTAGGCCACGCCGTACCAGCGCACGGTGAAAGGCCCGAGAGAGAACAGGACGGGATCGATGCTTTGGTAGATGTCGTTGAGCATGAAATTCCTTCTTCGTCTTCAGAAGATGCCGCTCGAGGCCCGAAGCAAACGCTCGGACAAGGAGCGCGCGGATGACCGCCTCGGACGCACGGCCAAGACGGACGGAGAACGGCCGGCGAGGCGGCGTCACTCCCGGCCCATGCCGGCACCCACCTCGATGGCGGCGAACCGCACCTCGTCGAGCAGCTCGGCGGGGATGCGCTGCATGCTCGACACGACGGCTCCACAGCGCGGACAGCGCAGGGTGAACAAAGCCAGATCGGCGCGAACCACCATCATGGCGTCGTAGCGACGCACATCCAGCTTTTCGCTCCCGCAGGCGGGACACGACACGCCCTGGCTCATCGTCTCACGCTCCTTCGCTCGCTCGCATGCTTCCTTCGTCGCCCATTGTAGCAGAACCGCCGGAAAGAGCAGTCGCGAATGCGGGGCGTCGCCCCCTCCTCCCCACTCCGCGTTCCCCGCAACGCGGAGCGGCCGCCCGCAGGCGGCCGCTCGGATCACAGCAAAAACCGGTTCGGGTTGCCCTGGCGCGCCACGGCCCCTGCCTCGCGATCGGCCACGCTCGGCCCCCGCACGAGGAAGTGCTCGCAGAAGCGGCACACCTCCTTGACGGCGGCGTCGTAGTCGCGCTCGGGGTTGAGCAGCACGTTGAAGTCCTGGCACACCACATGGGTGTCGCGCTCGCACGCCGCGAACCGGCAGTCGGCGGGGCACGGCTCGCCGGGGATGTTGTGCGGGCAGCGCGACCTCATCTCCTCGTCGCAGCCGCGCAGCTCCCAGCACCGCGCCACCGTCCTCCCCTCCGCTCTCTCGTCTCGCACGGCCCTACAGGTCGGCGGGGACGACCTTCGTCACGCCGGGAACGCGCTCCTTGAGGATGCGCTCGACGCCGTTGGCCAACGTCATCTGGGACATCGGGCAGCCCTTGCAGGCGCCCTGCAGCTCGACGGACACCACGCCGTTCTCATCGACGTCGACGAGCTTCACGTCGCCGCCGTCGGCCTGCAGGCTCGGGCGGATGAGGTCGAGCACGGCCGCCACATCGCTTCTCTCTACCATGGAATCGCTCCTTCTCCGAATTGGCTGTTCTCGGGTGCCGATTCTACCACAGACCGCCCGCTGCGCTGCGAGCGTCGGCGAAATGCGGAGAGAATGCGCAGGGGCTGCCGCGCCGTACGGAGGGCATCGGACGCGCGGGACGAGCGGCGGCGCTACGCCGTGGGCTTCCAATCCTCCCCGAGCACCACGAGCACGTCGCTTTCGAACGTGTAGAACCCGTTGCCCGCCACCGTGCGCCCGAACCCGAGCGCATCGACCACCGTCTGGGCCGCCGCCTCGTAAGCGTCGTCGTTGTAGACGACGAGCGTCTCGTCATAGGCGGCGTAGACGTCGGTGTTGCCCGTCTCGACGACCTTGAAGCCCCGGCCTTCGAGCGTTCCCGCAAGCTGCGCCGCCCCTCCGGTGATGGCGGAGCCGTTGCGCACGGTGATCGTGAAGCTGGCGGGATCGACGCTCGACGCCTCGTCCGCAACCGCCGGATCCTCCCCCGCTTCGACGCGCTCCATCATGGCCGACCACGCGTCCGACGAGGCCGCGTACAGGCTCGTCCCGCCGCTTTGGAGCTCCTGGCCGGGAACGAGCGCGCCCCTCACCGCCGAGGCGTCCATGCCGCGCAGCTTGCCGGCCAGGGAGAGCGCGCCTTGCGCGCCGAGGTCGGTGCGGAAGGACCCGCCCACCTCGTCGAGCAGCGAGAGGAGATCGAGCGTGCCACCGCCGAGCAACTTGAGCGAGAGCGCCCCGAGCACGGCGCGCTGGTTAGACGCCTGCTGCTCGACACCGCTCTCGAAGTTCGACGCGCGCAGAAGCGTGAGGGCTTCGCGGCCGCCGAGAACCTGGCGCCCGGCGGGCAAGTACACGTCGCCCGCAGTCGGATCGTCCACCTCCTCCGAGATCTCCGTCTCGACGCCCCCCGCCGCGTCGACGAGCCGCATGATGCCCGCAGCGTCCGTCTTCACGAAGTGCGCGATATCGACGCCGGCGAAATCGGACACCGCCTTCACGAGCGCCGCATCGCCGCTCGCCGCCGCGTCGCGCACGGGATGCGCCTCCCCGTCCGAGAGCACGACCCTGAGGTTCGCGGGGATCGACACGACCGAGACCGCTCGCGCAGCCTCGTCGATGCGAACGAGCGCCAAGGCGTCCGGGCCCTCGACGGCCCCGGCCGAACCGGCTTCATCCAAATCGGCCGCGACGAGCGCGTAGAACGGCTCGCCTTCCTTCTCCGCAGCGAGCGCAGAGGAGGCGTCCGAGCCGGCAAGCCCCATCCTTGAGTCGAGCGACCCGAAGAACGCAGCCGCACCCGCAACGCCGGCTGCGACGAGCGCGACGAGCGCGCACGCGACGAACACCGCGATGCGCCGCGTGCGAGCATGCCGGCGCACTTCGTCGGCGAACTCGCGGCGGCTCACGCGGCGCGCGTACTGCGACGAGCTCTCCCGCGTGGCCGTGGACGGCAGGATGGTGTCCACGTAGCCCCGGGTGGCGCGCCGCTGCTTGCGCGGGTTCGAGAACCCCACGGACGCCGCGTTCGTGTCCGCGCGCGAACGGCGCGGCACGTGGGTTCCCACCGTGGCCGTGCGCAGACGGCGCGAGGTCAGCTTCGAGCGGGTCGCCGTGAAGCCCTTCTTGCGACGAAACGCCATGCGCTTTCCCTACCGGCCCGACGCCGCGTCCATCTCGGCGCGCACGACGTCCGCTCCGAGGGCGCGCAGCTTGCCCGCGTAGTCCTCGTAGCCCCGGTCGATGTGCGCGATGTTGTGCACGCGCGTCTCCCCCTCTGCCGCGATGCCCGCGAGCACGAGGGCCGCGCCCGCGCGCAAGTCGGTCGAGGACACGTCGGCGCCCTGCAGCACGCCCACGCCGCGCACGAGGGCGTGATGGTCCTCGATGGCGATGTCCGCGCCCATGCGGGCAAGCTCGCTCGCGAACATGAAGCGGTTCTCGAACACGTTCTCCGTGATCACCGACATGCCCTCGGCGCGCGCCGCGAGCAGCATGAACTGCGCCTGAAGGTCGGTGGGGAACCCAGGATGCGGCAGCGTCTGGATGTCGATGGGGCGAAGCGGACGGGTGCGCCGCACGCTCACCCAGTCCTCTCCCGTCTCCACGTCGCATCCCATGGACGAGAGCTTCATGAGCGCGACGCGCAGATACGACGGGTCGATCCCCCGCACGGCGAGAGGCCCTCCCGTCAGCGCGCCGCCCGCCAGAAACGTCCCGGCCTCGATGCGATCGCCCACCGTCGTGTGCTCGCAGGGATGCAGATCGCCGAGCGAGACGCCATCCACCTCGATGATGGCCGCCCCAGCGCCGCTCACGCGCGCGCCCATGGACGAGAGCATGCTCGCGAGGTCGACGATCTCGGGCTCGCGCGCGGCGTTCTCGATGACCGTGCGGCCCTCGGCCACGACGGACGCCATGAGCAGGTTCTCCGTGGCGCCCACGCTGGGGAAGTCGAGCACGACGTGCGCGCCGTGCAGACCCCGCGGCGTGGAGGCCTCGAGGAATCCGTGATCCATCGAGAACTCGACGCCGATGGCCTCGAGGCCCACGAGGTGCATGTCGATCTTGCGCGCGCCGATCTGGCAGCCGCCCGGCATGGCCACGCGGGCGCGCCCGAAGCGTCCGATGAGCGGCCCGAGCACCGAGATGCTCGCGCGCATCTTCGACACGAGCTCGTAAGGAGTCTCCCATGCGGCCACGGCGGCCGTGTCCACGAGCAGGCTGTGCCCGTCGCGCTCGACGACGGCCCCCAGACGGCGCAGCACCTCGGACATGATGTCGATGTCCGAGATGAGCGGGACATTGCGAAGCGTCGTCGCCCCATGGCCGAGCAGCGCCGCGGCGATGAGCTTGAGCGCGGAGTTCTTCGCGCCGGACACGGCCACCTCGCCGGCGAGCGTGTCGTTGCCTTGCACGATGATGATCTCTTCTGCCATGGCCGTCCCCCGTTCAAAGACGGACGCTCGTCGCGTCCGGAATCGATTGCCACCATTATAGGAAGCTTGAAGGAGGCGGAGGAGCGCCCGCCCCGCCCCTTCACAACGAAAGCAGAAGGACCGCGAACGCGCCTTGCGAATCGCGACTGCCGTTGCGCCGCCTTACGGGCGACAATGCGCGCGACGAGAACGCAAAAAGGCCCGAAGCCGAAAGGCTTCGGGCCTTGCGCAAGCGATGACGCAGAAGCTTTACGCCTCTTCGCCGAGGACGAAGCGCTTGAAGCCGGTGATCTTGATGTCGCCGCCCAGGCTCTTGGCCACCTCGGCGGTGTAGTCGGCCACGCTCTGATCCGGGTTCTTCACGAAGGCCTGCTCGGTAAGGGTGTTCTCCTTGAAGAACTTCTCCAAACGACCGGTGGCCATCTTCTCCTGGATGGCCTCGGGCTTGCCGGACTCGGCGGCCTGAGCCATGTAGATGGCCTTCTCGTGCTCCACGATGGCCGGATCGACGGCCTCGCGGTTCGCAGCGACCGGCGCGGCGGCGGCCACCTGCATGGCCACGTCGCGGCCGTACTGCGCGAACTCGGAGGACGCGGGGTCGATGCCCTCCACGTCGAACTGCACGAGCACGCCGATCTTGCCGCCGCCGTGGATGTAGGACGACACGGCGCCGCCCTCGACGACGGCGAAGCGGGCGAGCTGCACGTTCTCGCCGAGCGTGTGGATGGCGTCGGTCACGACGGCCTCCACCGTCTCGCCCTCGGCGTCGGCGGCCTTGAGGGCCTCGAGGTCGGCGGGCTTGGCGGCCAGCGCGGCGCGGGCGATCTTCTCGGCGTAGGCCTTGAACTTGTCGTTCATGCCCACGAAGTCCGTCTCGCAGTTGATCTCGACGACGGCGCCCGTCGTGGCGTCGTCGGAGACGATGGCCATGACCGTGCCCTCGTTCGTGGCGCGGCCGGCCTTCTTGGCCACGGCGGCCAGACCGCGGGTGCGCAGCACGTCGACGGCCTTGTCCATGTCGCCTTCGGCCTCGACGAGCGCCTTCTTGCACTCCATCATGCCGGCGCCGGTCATCTCGCGAAGCTCCTTGACCATGGAAGCGGTGATGTCAGCCACGTTGTTCCTTTCTCTCGCGATGCGCGCCTCGATGCGGCGCGCGGGGTGGGAGCGCCGCCCGGACGGCGGCGCGTTCGTTCGGTGGGAAGGGCGGCTACTCGGCAGCCGCGGCAGGAGCCTCGGCGGCCTCCGGAGCGGCGGGAGCCTCGGCAGCAGCGGGGGCTTCAGCCGCAGGGGCCTCGACGGCCTCGGCCTCGCCCGCCATCTCGGCGGCCGTCACCGGCGCGCCCACGCCGGCCACGACGGCGTCGGCCACGAAGTCGGCGAGCAGACGCACGGAGCGGATGGCGTCGTCGTTCGCGGGGATGCCGTAATCCACGTCGTCCGGGTCGCAGTTCGTGTCGAGCGTGCCCACGACGGGGATGTTCAGGCGGCGGGCCTCATGGATAGCGATGGCCTCGCGGTTCGTGTCGATGACGAACACGGCGTCGGGCGTGCGCTTCATGTTGCGGATGCCGTTGAGGTTGGTCTGCAGCTTCGACAGCTCCTTGCGAAGGAGGATCTGCTCCTTCTTCGGCAGCACCGCCATGCGGCCGTCGGCCTCCATGGCCTCGAGCTCCTCCATGCGCGTGACGCGGGAGCGGATGGTGACGAAGTTCGTGAGCATGCCGCCGAGCCAGCGGGCGTTCACGTACGGCATACCGCAGCGGTTCGCCGCCTCGGAGACTGCCTCCTGCGCTTGCTTCTTCGTGCCCACGAACAGCACGGTGCCGCCCTTCTTGGCGAGCTCGGACACGAACGTGTACGCCTGGTCGAGGCCCACGAGCGTCTGCTTGAGGTCGATGATGTAGATGTCCCCGCGGCTGCCGAAGATGTAGGGCTTCATCTTGGGGTTCCAACGGCGCGTCTGATGGCCGAAGTGGCTGCCCGCGTCGAGCAGCGTCTTGATGCCGACTTTCGTCATAGCTCTCTCCATTCGTTAGTCCTCTGCCCGCGGTCGTCCCCTGCCTCCGCAGCCTTTTTCGGTTGGCCACTGGCGGAGCGGGTCGCGCGAGCATGCGTAATAAGAAACCTCAGAAGTGTACCACAGGATCGATGATTTGCAAACAGCGCTTTCGCGCGGCATGCGACATGCGGCGGCATGCGACCCGGCACGCGGCGCTTGCGGCGCGCGGGACGAACCCGCGCGCCGCGTCAGCGATCGCGCCGAAGGGCCTACGTTCGGTAAGAACCCGCGTTGCGCAAGCTCAGCGCAACCGTCGAGGCGTTGTGCAGAAGCGAGGAGGCCTGCGGCGTGACGAGCCCTCCGATGCCCGCCGCCAAAAGAGCGGAGTTGATGGCGACGACCTCCTTGAACGAGGAGTCCAGCCGCTCGGTCAGCTCGCTGCTCAAACGGCGAAGCGACACAAGCGCCGAAAGGTCCCCGCCGGTCAGCGTGATGTCGGCCACCTCGCGGGCCACCGCCGTCCCCTGCCCCATGGCTATCCCGACGTCGGCCAGCGAAAGCGCGGGCGCGTCGTTCACGCCGTCGCCCACCATCGCCACCGTGCGCCCCTCGGCCTTCAGGCGCTCGACGAACGCGTGCTTGTCCTCGGGCAGCAGGTTCGCCTCGAACTCGGTCACGCCCGCCTCGGCCGCGATGCGCGCGGCAGTGCGCTCGTTGTCGCCCGTCAGCATCACCACGCGCTCGAACCCGAGCGCGCGCAGCTCGGCTACCGCCCGCGCCACGCCCTCCTTGAGCGGATCCTCGATGCCGATGACGCCGACGAGCTCGCCGTCCACCGCCAAGTACAGAGGCGAGAGGCCCTCGGATTCGCGGGCGACGCGCTCGGCCTGCTCGGCCGAGATGGGAACCCCCTCGTCCTCCACGACGAAGTGCTCCGATCCGATGACCACCCGCTTGCCGTCGAGCGACGAGGCGATGCCGTGGGCCACGATGTACTCCACGTCGGCGTGCCGCTCGCGGTGCTTGAGGTTCTTCTCGGCGGCCGCCCGCACCACGGCCCGCGCCACCGGATGGGGGAAGTGCTCCTCAAGGCAGGCCGCAAGGCGCAGCACCTCGCGGCGGTTCCATCCGTCGAGCGCGAGCACGCACGCCACCTTCGGCGTGGCCTCGGTGAGGGTGCCGGTCTTGTCGAACACGATGGTGTCGGCGCGCGCCATGGCCTCGAAGTGCTTCGACCCCTTCACCGTGAAGCCGGCCTGAGCGCTTTGCCGCATGGCCGACAGCACGGCGATGGAGCCGGTCAGCTTGAGCGCGCAGGAGTAGTCCACCATGAGCGCGGCCGACGTCTTGGCAAGGCTGCGCGTCGCAAGCGCCACGACGCCCGCCAAAAGGAAGTTCCACGGCACGATGCGGTCGGCAAGCCGCTCCATGCGCGATTGCGTCTCGGACTTGAACGCCTCCGACTGCTCCACCAACGACACGATGGAGCGCAGCTTCGTCTCTCCCGCGTCCGCCGTCACCCGCACGACGATCTCGCCGTCCTCCACGGCGGTGCCGGCGAACACGTTGTCCCCGGCGACGCGCTCCACGGACAAAGGCTCGCCGGTGAGCGCCGCCTGGTTCACCATCGCGGTGCCGCGCACCACCTCGCCGTCCACGCACACGGGCATGCCGGTGCGCACCGCGATGAGGTCTCCGGGGGCAAGCTCGGAGGCGGGTACCTGGCGCTCCTCGTCGCCGTCGAGCAGCTGCGCCGTCTCCGGCAGGTCGAGCAGCGCCTCGATGAGCGCCCCCTCCGAACGCGAGCGCGTGTACTCCTCGAGCGTCTCGCCCACGTTCAAAAGCAGCATGGTCTGTCCGGCGGTGCGCGGGTCGCGCTTGGCGAAGGACATGCCGATGGCGGCGGCGTCCAGCACGGGCACGTCGAGCCGCGCGCTGGCAAGCGAGCGCAGCCCCGCGCGCAGGAAGTGCCGGTAGCGCCACGCGGTCACGACCGCCGCGAGCGGCTTGGGAAGGAACCACCGGCGCAGGAAGTGCTCTCCCGCCAGGCGCGCAAGATCGAGGAGAAGCGATTGCGAGCGCGAGGCAAGCGCCAGCCCGCATCCCGCACGCGCTTGTTCGACCGCCTCCGCGTCGATCCCCGCCAAATGCGCGAGCACGCGCCCGCGCGCGTCCTCGCCACCTCGGTACGCCACCGCAAGGGCGCCGATGCGCGGATACGCCGTCGAGCGCACGACGTCCGGGCATGCCCCCACCGCCCGGCACAGCGCGTCCACGTCGGCCGCGGGCACAGGGCCCGCCAGCCTCACGCGCACGCGCCCCGGGATCTCCCTCGTTATCGAGAACTCCATCGCCGAGCTACTTCGAAGACTTCTTGGCGGCCTTCTCCTCGGAAGCCGGCGCGGGCGCCTCCTCGGGCGCGGGCTCCGAGGCGGTCTGCACGCTCAGGTACGTCGCCTCGGCCACGATGTCGTCCACCTCGGCCTTGGCCTGCTCGACGATGCCCTCGTAGGCGGCCTTGGCCTGCAAGCCCTTCGCCACGCCGTGCACGTAGCACTTCCTGGCCGTCTGGCTGGTCAGAAGCTTCACGCCCACCGTGCCCAGCAGAAAGCCCGCGCCGATCAGCCAGCCGCCCTTCTTCGGAAAATCCATGATGCGTCCCCTTTCCGACGTTCTCCGTCCTCGTGCAACTTGACAGTTGCACCTCATTAACTTTTTTAAGATACTGGCACCAGGTTCAAAAGTCAATCGGAAAGCGCCGCGAACCGGAGGCTCGCGCAGATCGAAGGATCGTGCGCCCCATGAAACGGCGTATGCCCGGCGAACTCGGAAGGAGCGTCTTTCATGAAGCAGCATCGATTCTGGGCTTGGGCGAGCTTGGCCTGTATGGTCCTGGCGTTCTACACCGGAAAGAAGCACCGCTAAGGTCGCAGCGCCGAAGGAGGGCGCGGACGGGAGCTCCGTACCGCCGGACGGGCGGGAGGGGAGGCACGCAGAGGACGCCGTTCGCGAAGGTTCGGCGAAGTCCGCGCGCCTCCCCTCCCGCCCGCGCCCTCCTTCGGGTACCATGGCGGCGAACCAGGTAGACCACCGCCTCTCGGCCCTCGGTGCCGAGGGCCGAAAGCAGCCGAAAGGGGCGCGCCCATGAACATCAACAACGTGGTTTTCGAGCGGTCGTTCGGCACGTCGTCGCAGCTGCCCGCCTCCACCCTGCCCGAGATCGCGTTCGCCGGACGATCGAACGTGGGCAAGTCGTCGCTTCTGAACAAGCTGTTCAACCGCAAGGGGCTGGCGAAGGTGTCCCAGACGCCGGGCAAGACCGCCACCATCAACTTCTTCGCGTGCGACGGCGTGCGCTTCGTCGACCTGCCGGGATACGGCTACGCCAAGGTGTCGAAATCCGAGAAGGAACGCTGGTCGGAGCTCATCGAGGGCTATTTCAACCAAGATCGCGACTTGGCGCTCGTGGTGTCGCTCGTGGACATCCGGCACGCGGCGTCGGCGCTCGACGAGGGGATGGTGGGCTTTCTGCGCGAGGTCGGTCTGCCTTTCGCCGTGGCCCTTACGAAAGCGGACAAGCTGAGCCGCCAGCAGCAGATGAAGCAGAGAAGCGCCATCATGCGGCAGCTGGGCCTCGCCTCCGACGTGCCCGTGGTGGTGTGCTCGTCGGAGAAGGGCACGGGCATCGACGAGCTGCGCGCGCTCATCGCGGCCGCGGCGACCCGGGAGCCGTAACGCCTTCGGGCGCATACGGCTGAAGTGTCGGAGGCAGAGGACGGCGGCAACCCGCCGCCGCACTGGCCCCGAGCGCGTCGCGAAGGATGCGAGCGCCGAGGCCGACCTGGGCGGCCTCGGCGCTTCCGCGATCACCTCGACGAGGAGCCAGCGCGCGAGCCCTTCGCTTCCCGGCGGGCCCGCGCGCTCGAAAGCCCAGGCCCTTGGCACACGGCGCGGGCGCGCCCGACCGCGACCGAGCCCCTACCCTTCGAACCCCGCATCGACGAGACGGCCCTTCCCGTCGGCGGCGGCGGTGGCCAGCTCGTCGCACCGCTCGTTTTCGGGATGCCCCGCGTGCCCTTTCACCCACACGAACTCCACCTTGTGCGGTCGCTTGGCTTCGAGCAGCCGCTTCCACAGATCGGCGTTCTTCACGGGCTGCTTCTGCGCGTTTTTCCATCCGCGCTTGAGCCAGCCGTCCACCCAGTGCTGGTTGAAGGCGTTCACCACATACTGGGAATCGGAGTACAGCGTGATGTCGCAGGGGCTTTTGAGCGCTTCGAGCGCCGCGATGACGCCGAGCAGCTCCATGCGGTTGTTCGTCGTGCGCTCGAAGCCCTGGGAGAGCTCCTTTTCATGCACGCGCCCGTTGCGGTCGACGAAGCGCATGAGGGCGCCGAAGCCGCCCGGCCCGGGGTTTCCGCGGGCCGCCCCGTCGGTGAAGATATCTACATGGAGCACGGCGTGCGCCTTTCGCATCGGGATCAAAACGAGGGCAGCATCATACCATGCGGCGCCCTCGAGCCGCCTCACTTCCAGATGAGGTCCATCATCTCCTGGCGGTCGTGCACGCCCATCTTCGCGTAGATGTGGGTGACGTGCGTCTTCACCGTCCCTCCCGACAACACGAGCTCCTCTTGGATGAACGCGCGCGTGCGGCCCTGCGCGAGCAGCGTGAACACCTCCGTCTCGCGCGGCGACAGCCCGTAGCGCCGCGCGATCTCCGAGCATGTGTCGGCCACCGTCTCCGACAGCGGCGAGGCCTCCCCCGCACGGCAGACCGCCTCCCCGTCGCGCCGGCCGGCGAACCAGGTGGCGCACAGGGCCGCGACCACAAGCGCGTAGGTGGCCAGCATGACGAGCAGCGTGTCGACGATGGCCGCGCGGCTGAGCAGCAGAACCCAGGCGACGGACGTGAGGGCGTAGACGAAGCAGGCCGCGCCCATCACGCGGTACGGGGAGACGTCGAGCACGTCGAGCGCGCACGCGACGACAGCCCAGAACAGCAGGTGCGCGAGCAGCTCGTCGATCTGGATGACCCCGGTGAGGAACCTGAGCGGCTCCGCAGTCGGGTTCGCCTGTATGGCCACGACGAACAAGCCCGCCAAGATGAGCAGGAGCGCTGGCTGGAAACGGACAGCCAGCGCGCTGTCGGCCATGCGCACGAGAGCGGCCCAGGCGAACAGCGCCACGCAGCCCGCGGGCAACGCGACGCCGGTGAACCAGGGGAGATCGGCTGAGATGTTCGCGTTCGTGTCGCCCCACATGCCCAGATAGCTGACCGACCTGATGACCGCGAGCACCACGGCCGCAGTGGCCAGGAGGATGGCCATGGCGCGACGATCCGCCACCGAGGAGGCGGGAGGACGAGGCCGCGACGGCACGCCGAACACCGTGCGCACGCGAGGCACCTCCTGCCGCGCAGAACCCTCGCCGCCGCCCGAACCCGCCCGCGCGGCGGCGACGGCCCCTTCGAATGCGAACGCAGAGGCCAACGGCGCCGCCATGGCCGCGACCACCTGCCCGCCAGGATCGACGCACGCCGTGAGCAGCAGAAGGACGGGAAGCTTGACCACAAGGCCCCCTGCGACGGCGGCCACCGTGCAAGTCTGCCCTTGAGCGCGCACGAGCAAGAGGACGAAGCGGGCGACGAGCCAGAAGTAGCACGCGCCCGCCACGAACAGCCCGCCCACGGCAAGCGCCGAGGCGTCGAAGAACGTCTGATGGTACGAAAGCCCGAAGCAGGCCGTGCCGAACGCGGCCAGAAGCGGCAAGACGAACCTGAGCACGCCGTCGGCGTGCCTGAGGGCGCGCGGAGCAAGTGCGAACGCAAGGGATGACGCAAGGATGCCCGCCAGGAAGAACAGCCGCGGGTTCATCCAGTCCTCCATGCCCGAAGCCGACGACAGGAAGCCGAGCGTATGGCCCATGAGCGTGCACCACACCAGGTTGAGCCCCAGCCCGCACGCCGCAAGCGCCACACACGCGTTCATATGCAAGCCCAGCTTCCTCGCCATCGCAAAGAGCCCCCCCCCCCGCATCCGTTCCGAACCGCCCGTGCTTTCACGAGCATGTCGGACATTATCGCACGACCAAGCGCCCAGCGCATCCCTCATCTTTCTGCCCAGCCACCAATGATGGATTTATTTTTCGAGGTCAAAAGCGCATCCACCAAAATGTCCGATACGCGCGGGCACCAAAGCGAGGCGAATACGACCCCTGGGGGATGGCGCGCGGGCGCAAGCGAAGCCTACGATGGCCTCAACCGTCGAGCGCCGAAGCGCGCCCGCAGCGCCGCACGAGATGAAAGGAGGGAGCGAGACGGGCGAGGCGCGAAATTCGAGGGACGCACGCGCGCCGCAGACGGAACGAAACGAACGAGAGGAAAACCGACAAGGAGAGGGGGACCGATGAGATTCAACAAGCACCTCGTGGTCGCGACGACCTGCCTGGTGTGCGGAGTCGCGCTCGCAGCCGGATGCGCGCCGCAGCAAGCAGCCGACGGTGGCAAAGCCGCGGAAGACGGCTCGGCGTCGCAATCGCAAGGCGAGCAGGAGCAGACCCTCACGCCCGAGCAGCAAGCCGTCGTGGACGGAGCCGAAGGCACCACCGACGCCGACATCAACGAGGACGTCTACCCCGGCAAGGAGTACCTCGACGGCCTGTGGGATCGTTGGGAGGCGATCGGCGAAGAGTACGCGCCCGAGGTGAGGACGCTTCCCAACGGGCAGATGGTGCAGCGCACGCCCACCGAGTATGCGGTCGACCCCGACGCGTGGCAGATTCAGGCGGGCAGCAACTCGTACAACACCTACTGGCTCGATGCCGACAACCGCGGCTGCGAATCCTGCCATGCCGACATGAACGCACTGCTGAAGAACCTCCCCTACGAGCATCCCGTGGCCTGGAACGACGAGCTGGACAGTAAGATGACCGTTCAGCAGTGCCTGTTTTGCCATTCGTACGCGCCCGGCTACATCTCCAAGCAGTACGAGTTCGGCACGCTCATGCACGCAGTCCACTACAGCAGCCGCAACAAAACCGAGTTCGCCAACGACTATCAAGGCGACTGCATGTCCTGCCACAACGCCACCGAGAACGGCGAAGGGCTGGAGCTGTGGGATGCCACGAAGTACGACCGCCTGTGGGGCATCAACGACGTGGAGAACGTGCAGGGCGAGTTCTCGATCGACCAGGAGAAAACCCAGGACCAAAGCGGCGTGTTCTCGTACGACTGGATGCACGCCTACTATGACAACATGCGCCACGGCGCAGGCGTGAACGGCCTCAACCTCGAGATGCCGCAAAGCCTGTTCGACGAATGGACCATCACCGTCGACGGCAGCGTGAACGCGCCGTACACCGCGAAGCTGCCCGACCTCATCGCCGAAGCCGAGGCGGACGGCGCCGTGGTGACCAAGACCTCGAAGATGGTGTGCAACTGGAATCCGGTGGGAGGTGGCGGCGTCACGAACACCGAGATCACGGGCATTCCGGTGAGCTGGCTTGTCGAGAAGGCCGGCGGCATGACCGACGGCGCCACCGGCGTGCAGGCGCTGCGCGCAGACGGCAGCTCCAAGCGCGCGTTCCCCAAGGCGAAGGTCGAATCGGACGAGGCGCTGCTCGTGTACAAGATCGGCGGCGAGTACCTCGACGCGACGCGCGGCTATCCGTGCACGAACTGGGTCGAGGGCGTGGACGCCCAGATCAACTCGAAGCAGATCGACACCTACCACGTCACCGACGAGGACATCGACTACGCCGACAAATGGGCCGGCAACCCCAACGGCTGGCAGAACGAGGACGGCGTGGCCATGAACAAGCCCAACGCCACCATCCTCGGCGTGCCCGACGGCTTGCTCGTGCAGAACGGCCAGCCCTACACGTTCAACGGCTACGTGGACGGCTTCGACGAGAAGATCGCAAGCGTCGAATTCTCGATGGACCAAGGCAAGACATGGACGAAGTACGATTTGGGCGACACCGACCGCAACAAGCTCGTGTGGTGGAGCTTCACCTACACGCCCGAGCTGGAAGGGGCATACTGCCTGACCATCCGGGCCACCACCGAAAGCGGCCAGCAGAGCTACGAGACGCAGACCGTCATGTTCAACGCCAAGGACAAGCTGCCCAGCCCCGAGGAGACGACCGTGCTTGAAACGGCGTCGCTCGTCCCGCCGAAGGTCGAGGCCGCGAAGTCCGAAGAGCAGAGCGAATAGGAGGACGCCATGGCTTTCAAAACCACTCGAAGGGTCGCCGGCGGCGTGGCAGGCTCCGCCTTGCTCGCGCTCGGCGCTGCGAC
The DNA here is from genome assembly GCF_002899695.1 of Rubneribacter badeniensis. Classification (GTDB taxonomy): domain Bacteria; phylum Actinomycetota; class Coriobacteriia; order Coriobacteriales; family Eggerthellaceae; genus Rubneribacter; species Rubneribacter badeniensis. Next base: position 95,447 of record NZ_PPEL01000001.1, on the reverse strand, counting down.
GGCGGCAGGGGGCGCGGCGGCTGCCCAGCCCCAGATCGCCGACGCCGACCCCTCCTCCACCACGCACGTGGTGAACGACCGCGAGGTGCTCGCGCACTGGATCGACGTGGACGACGCCTCGGTGCGCCTCGCGAACGTCGAAGGGTCCTTCTCCTTCAACCAGGAGGGAACGACGCCCAACGACGAGCTGTTCAACGTGTTCGGCACGGCTTTGACCAGCATGTGCTCGAAGCCCGCCGTCGAGCTCGCCGACGCCGAGGGCGGCGTGGCGAACTTCTACGTCAACGTGGGCGGGAACGTGAAGAAGACCTTCACCGTGGACGTGCGCGACCTTGCCGAAGACAAGAGCCAGGAGACGACGATGGCGTGCTCGTGCGCCACCGGCATGCCCTTCGGCCAGGCGACCGTCATGGGCGTTCCGCTGTCGGCTGTCGTGGAGATGGCCGACCTCGAGGACGGCGTGAACACGGTGACGGCCTACGGCGCGGACGGATTCGGGCAGCCGCTGCCGCTGCGCTACGCGCTCGAGAAGAACGCGCTGCTCGTGTACCAAGTGAACGGAGAAGAACTCTCCTCGACCGCCGACTCCAGCCTTCAACTGTGGATGCCCGAGACCGTGGCGCGCTACTTCACGCGCAACGTCGTGGACATCGAGCTGACGAAGGAGGCCGAAGAGCCGGAGCTTCAGACGGTCGATCCGTGCTACCGCAACAAGGTCAACATCATGAACTACGCCGACGGATGCGTGTTCAAGGCCGGAGACGAGATCACGTTCGAAGGCGTTGCCGACGATATGGGAAGCCCCATCACAGCCGTCGAGTTCTCCTTCGACAACGGCGCCACCTGGACGTCGTGCGCAACCGAGGGGGCCACGGCCGACAAATGGGTGAACTGGCAGTTCACCACCTCGTTCGAGGAGGCGGGCGACTACCGCATGACCGTGCGCGCCAAAACCGCCGACGGAGAGGTGTCGCCCCTCGCGGCAACCCTCGTGTTCGAAGTGGCCTAGGCCGAGATCGCTCGCACCGTGCGCCCCGCCTGCCGTTTGCAGACGGGGCGTTTCTATAGGTACCGGCGCACGGTGCCCAGGTAGGCGCGGTAGGCATCGCCGAAGGTGGCGAGGCACCAGCGCTCTTCGGCCTTGATGATCCCATGGGCCGACGCTTGGAACACCGCGAGGAGAACGAACAGGGCGACGGACTGCAAAAGCAGCGCGCACCCGGCGAAGTACAGGAAGTACGCCACGTACATCGGGTTGCGCGACAGGCGGTAGACGCCGCGGTCCACAAGGCCGCTCGGCGACGGATGGGCGAACTGCACCGTCGACACGGCGAGCAGGACAACGCCCGCCCCGTGCACGACGACTCCTGCGCCGAACAGGCACGGCGGCTCCAACTTGATGCTGAGGAAGCACGGGAACACGATGAGGGCGACGTTGGAGATCTGGTACAGTCCGTAGGCGATCTTCTCGCGACCCGCCAGCGGCGCAAAGCGCGCCGCCCGCGCAAGCGCGTCCTTGCTCACGGCGTACAGCAAGCCGAACCGAATGAGAAACAAAGGAATCACCAGCAGAAACCCCATGAGGCAATCCTTCCTGTTCGAGCTGGCGGCGCGAAACCCTCCTCTTGGCGCGGGCCTGCTCCCCGGCTCGGAACCCTTCTTTCGGCGCGGGAGGCGATCCGCGGGCAAAGGGGCGCGCCGCGTCGATTCGGGAAGGGCGCGGCGTGCTGTCGGCGCGGCTGGGAACGCCCGCGCCCCTGCCAAGCCACGCGCCAGAAAAAGGGGGCCTCCGCAAAAAGAAGAGGGCCCGCCGAGCGGCAGGGCCCCTCCATCCTATTTGCGCTGGCTCGGGTGCTTCTCGAAGAAGTCGAAGCGCGGGGGCAGCTCGCGGATGCGGTGACGGCCCTCGTCCTGCTCGCTGGCGCTGCACAGCTCGTCCATGCCCTCGAAATCGTAGTTCCAGCTGAAGAAGTCGTCGAACTCGAAGCTCAGGTAGTCGCAGATCCGCTCCGTGCCGAAGGGAACCACGGGGTGCATGAGCAGCGTCGCCACCCGCAAAAGGAAAAACGAATCCACGAGCACCTGGCGGCGCGCCGCGTCGTCGCCCGCAAGCTCCGCCTGCCGGATGCCGTCGGTCCAGCGCTTGTTCGCCCAGCGGATGAACCCGTCCATGAGCGACATGACGGAATGCAGCTCCACGCGATGCATCATCTCGTCATAGGCTGTCAGCGTCTCCTGAGCCTTCTCCACCACCTCGGACGACACCTCTCCGAGCGGCAGGTACCCCTCGAAGCTCTTCTGCGCCTCGTAGAAGCAGCTGCGCGCCAGACGGTTGAACACGTTCGTGAGCAGCGCGCCCTCCTTGAGGACCGGATCGGCCACGCGCGGGTCGGCCAGCTCCTCGGGCGTGGCAAGGTAGGGTTTGGGCTTGAAGCCCACCGACTTCTGATCGAGGCCGAGCGCAAGAAAATGCGCGCGCAGCTGCTCGACCGTGTAATGATCCAACAGCTCGTCGGCAGACGGCGGCTTCACCGCCCCCGACGAGGAGGCCTTCTTGTCCCCGAACAGGATGTGATGGTTCGCCACGAGCGTGGTCTGGCGGATGGGATGCTCCGACGGGCCGGGGGCGAGGATGTCGCCGGGGCGCAGCGCCTCGATCATGGCGGGCTGCGCCACGCCGTAGAAGTACAGGTTGTCCTGGCCGATGAACTGGAAGACCTCGGCGTCCTCCGAGCACCACCAGTCGCGCCAGCTGCCGCGCGGCAAGCCCATCTGGTCGTTCACCGCCATCGTGAACGACATGGGCGCCCACAGGCTTTCAGGCCAGCACCACACGGTAAGGCCCTCCAAGCCGTCGATGACGGGCGCCGCGACGCCCCATTCGATGTTGCCGGTGATGCGGAACGGCACGAGCGCCTTGCCCGTGCGGAAGCGGATGTCCGCGCGGGCCAGCACCTCGCGCGCGGCGTCGCGCGCTTCGATGTCGGCGAACTCGATCTCGAAGCTCTGCTTGCCCTTCTCGGCCTCGCGCAGCGCATGCGGCGGCAGCTCTCCCGCCACCGCCTCGTAGGCCTCGCGCGCCTCGTTCTTCACGTAGATGACCGGGGGCGCCAAGAACTCCTTGATGGTCTGCGGCACGATGGCGCGCACGTCCGGGTCGGCCTCGAGCGCCGCCACGTGATCGCGCAGAAAGTCGGCAAACGCGGGCAGGTCGAAGTACCAGTTCTCCACCGGGCGCATCTCGGGCACCGTGCCCGTGAGCGTCGACTTCGGCGCGATGAGGTCCTCGGGCGCGTAGCTGTGGCCGAGGTCGCACTCGTCGGCGTAGCCGTGCTCGGACTTGCAGCCCTGCACGGGGCAGCGGCCCTGCACCTGCCGGCCGTTGAGGAACGTGCCCGCCTCGGCGTCGTAGAACTGCAGCGTGGCGCGCTTGTGCAGATGCCCGTTCTCGTGCAGCTTCTCGATGAACTTCTCGCTGATGAGCTGGTGCACATCGCCCGAATGCCCGATGTTGGAGCCTTCGTAGATGTCGAGGCTGATGCCGAAGGCCGAAAGCGTCGCCTTCTGGCGCTCGTGGTTGGCCAGCACGTACTCCTCGATAGTGCCGTCGAACTCCCCCGCCTCCACAAGCTTGCGGTAGCCCTCGTTGATGGGCGAGCCGAAGCAATCCGTGCCGCTGATGAAGCGGACGTTCGCCGCGCCGATGCGGTCGCGCAGAAAGCGCGCGAAGGCGTCGGCCGGCACGAACACGCCGGCGATGTGGCCGAAATGCAGGGCCTTGTTGCCGTAGGGCATGCCCGCCGTGACGACGGCCCGCTTGGGCCAGGACGTGCGTTCTGTGTTAGTGTGCGATGCTGCCATCGTCTTCAAGCTCCTTCAACGCAAGTGCGATATCGTCGGCAGAGGCGCCGCGTGCGGACATCAGGTCGAGCAAGCTGGACAGGCCGTCGCCCGCCGGCCCCAGATCGGTCGTCGCATAGCGTTCGACGCCCGCCAGCTCGGCCGCCTTCGCCACCGCATCCTCCTTCGTGCCGATCTCGTCGGCCAGACCGTTCTCCACAGCCTCCATGCCGGTGAACGTGAGCCCGGTGGCCAGCGTGCGCACCTCGTCCTCGGTCATGCCACGACCCTCGGCCACGGTCTGGATGAACGTCTCGTTGATCTGGTCGACCTGGTCTTGGTAGTACGCGCGCTCCTCCTCGGTGAGCGGGCGCGTGCCGTAGCTCGAGTCCTTGCTGTCGGAGCTCGTGACGTTGTCCACCGATATGCCGAGCTTCTCCATGAGCCCGGACAGATCGGTGATCTGCATGGCCGTGCCGATGGCGCCGATGGCCGTGGTCTTGGCGGTGAAGATATAGTCGGCCTGCGAGGATATCTCGTAGGCGGCGCTCGCGTTCATGGAGGCGCTCGACACCACGACGGGCTTGCCGGTGTCCTCGCGGAACTGCCGCACGTAGGCGGCCATCTCCTCGCCAGCTGTGGCGGTGCCGCCGCCGGAGTCCACGCGCAGCACCACGGCCTTGACGTGGTCGTTGTCCGCGGCGACGTCGAGCTGCGCCTTCAAGCCCTCGGGGCTGCACGTCGTGCCGTCGTATTGGATGGTCCCCTCGATGTCGATGACGGCCACCGCATCGCCGGTGAGGTAGTCGAGGTCGCTCGCGCCGCCGGAGCCCAAAGAGCCCATGGACGATGCGAACATCGACGTGCACGACACCATGCCGATGGCCGAAAGCGCGAACACGCACAGAACCGCCACGAGCGCGACGATCCAGCCGCGGCTTTTCCTCGGCGGCGGCGCGTAGGCGGGCTGCTGAAACGCGCCCGGAACTGGCGGTGGACACGCAGGCTGCGAGGCGGGCTGCTGCCACACCTGCTGCTGCCAGTTGCCATTGTCTTGGGACATGCTCCCTCCTCAGTCGGACGTGGAACCATACTACCGCGAAACTCAAAAGACCGCGTCGGTCGAAAGCGGTTGTCCCGGGCATCTCCACGAGCGCGACCCGCCTTCTCCCTTCCTTTTCGAAGCCGCCCCGCCGCCCGCGCTCGATCGGGCAGCGGAAGCGAGGGGCCGATCAGAACTCGATGGCGCCGTCGGCCTTGCTGTGCTGGGCCTTCTTGGCCGTGCGCAGCAAGAACTCCTGGTTGGTGTCGGTTTGCTTGAGCGATTTGATGAGCATGTCCATGGCGCGCTCGGTGCTGCTCGTGTTGGCCAAGATGCGGCGCACGGCCCAGATGAGCGGCGCCTCCTGCGGGTCGAGCAGCAGATCCTCCTTGCGCGTGCCGGAGGCGACCGGGTCGATGGCCGGGAAGATGCGCCGGTCGGCCAGGCTGCGGTCGAGCTTGAGCTCCATGTTGCCCGTGCCCTTGAACTCCTCGAAGATGACCTCGTCCATCTTCGACCCCGTCTCCACGAGCGCCGAGGCGAGGATGGTGAGGCTGCCGCCCCCTTCGATGTTGCGCGCGGCGCCGAGGAACTTCTTCGGCGGGTAGAGCGCCGTGGAGTCCACGCCGCCCGACAGGATGCGGCCCGACGCGGGCTGCGCCAGGTTGTAGGCGCGCGCGAGGCGCGTGAGCGAATCCAGCAGGATGACGACGTCCTTGCCGCATTCCACAAGGCGCTTCGCACGCTCGATGACGAGCTCCGACACGGCGATGTGGTTCTCGGTGGGCATGTCGAACGTGGAGGAGATCACCTCGCCTTTGATGGAGCGCTGCATGTCCGTGACCTCTTCGGGGCGCTCGTCCACAAGCAGGCACATGAGGTGCACCTCGGGATTGTTGGCGCTGATGGAGGCGGCGATGTCCTTCAGGATGGTGGTCTTGCCCGCTTTGGGCGGGCTCACGATCAGCCCGCGCTGGCCCTTGCCGATAGGGCTGACGAGGTCGATGACGCGGGCGGTGACGGTGTGCTTGCCGTGCTCCATGATCAGGCACTCGTCCGGATACACCGGCGTGAGGTCGCCGAAGCGCACGCGCGCGCCCAGCTGGTCGACCGGCGTGCCGTTCACGGACGTGACCTTCTGGATGGCGGCGTACTTCTCGTTCTCGCGCGCCGGACGCGTCTGGCCGCACACGAGATCGCCCTTGCGCAGGCCGTTGCGCCGGATGGTGGACAGCCCCACGTAGCAGTCCGTCTCGCTGGGCAGATAGCCCTGCGTGCGCAGAAAGCCGTAGCCGTCGGCGAGGATGTCGAGGATGCCCGACACCTCGATGAAGCCCTCGGCCCGCACGCTAGCCTCGAACACGGCCTCCACGAGCTCGGCCTTCTTCAGGCCCGTCACGTCCACGTTCAACTCGGCGGCCTTCTCGCGCAGCTCGGCCACCTTGAGCTTGGCCAGATCCTCGCGCGACACGCTCGGTTGCACCTCGCGCGGCCCCTGGTTGCCGTGCTGGCGACGCTGGCGGCGGGGGTTCTGGGCGCCGTTTCGACCGTTGCCCTGCTTGCCCTGGCCGCCGCCTTGTCTCTGACGGGCGCTCCCGCCCGCGCCCTGCTTGCCAGAGGCACCCGCGCCGCCTGGGCGCTTGCCCTGGCTCGCGCCCTGGCCGACGGCCTTCACCGATTTGCGCGGCGTGCGCGCAGCGCGGACGGACGACGAGGCATCGCTTTTGGCGGCGTCGGTCGCCTCCTTGGCGGGCTTGACGGCCTTCACGCTCGTGGTGCGGCGGCGCGTCGGCGCTTTCTCCTTCTGCTCGGCAGCGCCCGCAGGGGCGGCGTGCGTTTGGACCGCTTCGTTTTCGCTCATGCGCCCTGCACTTTCTCCCAGTCCTTCAGAAACGCATCGAGCCCGCGATCCGTGAGCGGATGCTGCACGCACTTCTTGAGCGCAGCGAAGGGCACCGTGGCGATGTCGGCGCCCATGAGGGCGGCCTGGGCCACGTGGTTCGCGCTGCGCACCGATGCGGCGATGATCTCGACCTCGTGGCCGAAATCGTAGTTGTTCACAGCTGCCACCACATCCTCGAGCTGTGCAAGGCCGTTCTCGGAGATGTCGTCGAAGCGGCCCACGAACGGGCTGATGTAGCGGGCGCCGGCGCGGGCGGCCATGATGGCCTGCGGCACGGTGAAGCACAGCGTCATGTTCACCGGGATGCCCTCGCTGGACAGCTGCCTCGTGGCGGCCAAGCCCTCGATCATGGTGGGCAGCTTCACCACCACGTTGTCGGCGAGGGCGGCCAACTCGCGGCCGTCGCGGATCATCTCGTCGCGCGTCATGGCCACGCTCTCAGCAGACACGGGACCGTCCACGATCTCGCAGATGCGCTTGATGTGGTTGTGGAAGTCGGCGAGCTTGCCGCCCGTGCGCGCGTAGAGCGTGGGGTTCGTGGTCACGCCCGCGAGCACGCCCCAGCTGGCCGCCTCTTCGATCTCGGCGAGATCGGCGGTGTCGAGAAAGAACTTCACCCAATCCTCCTTATAGGTTGGCTTTCCGGTTCGAAAGCGCGCACGGATGCGCGCAGGATTCCGTGATGGGGAGATGCATTGTGATGGGTTTTCTTCCTTTGGAAGACGTCAGAACTGAGTTTTATAGTATCGCATGTCCGGCCTTCGTTCAAGCGCGAAGGCGGCCTGTTCGTGGATTTGCGGTGGAGGCGGGGCTACGGATCGATGCGCGGGGCACCGAACGGAAAGAGGCGGATCGCACGGCATGCGAGACGCCGCGCGAGGATCCGTCAGCCGTCCGCGCCGATCGGGCGGAAGAAGCAGGAGCGCGCGCCCGTGTGGCAGGCGGGCCCGGCCGGACGCACGAGCGCGAGCAGCGTATCGGCGTCGCAGTCGTAGCGCAGCTCCACGACCTTCTGCACGTTTCCCGACGTGGCGCCCTTATGCCAGAGCTCCTGGCGACTGCGGCTCCAGAACACCGTCTCGCCGCGCTCGAGCGTGAGCGAAAGCGATTCGGCGCTCATCCACGCCATCATGAGCACCTCGCGCGTGTCCGCGTCCTGCACGATGCAGGGGACGAGGCCGTCGGCGTTGTAGGCCAGCTCGGGAAGGTTCGGCATGCTCTCCTCCTTTTGTTCTGCGACAAACCATTATGCACCAGCCCTTTCGCGACCGAACACCCAAACGGTCGATCAAAGGCGTTTTTCGATATCCTCTGCCGACGGCAGCAGATCGGCGAACCCCTCGGGCAGGACGTCGGCGAGCCGGCATTCGCTCACGCCGATGGGCTTTTCGACGTCGCGAAGCGAGTACTCGGCCACCACGTTGTCCTTCGTCTTGCACAGAAGCAAACCGATGCTCGGATTGTCATGCTCCGAGCACAGCAGATCGTCGACGGCTGACAGGTAGAAGTTCAGCTTCCCGACGAACTCCGGTTTGAACGGGGCGTTCTTCAACTCGACGACGATGCAGCTTCTCAGTTTGACATTGTAAAACAGCAGGTCGATATAGAAATCTTGGCCTCCTACGACAAGATGGTGCCGTCTGCCCATGAAAGCGAACCCGGTGCCGAGCTCAAGCAAAAGACCGGTGAGATTCTCCATCATCCTCTCCTCGACTTCGTGCTCGACAGCACCCTGCCGCGCGGTGATGAAGTCGAAGATGTACGGATCTTTGAGCGCCTGCTGCGCGAGCTCGCTTTCGGGAGCAGGCAGCGTTCGCTCGAAATTGTCCACCTTGCCCGCAAGCACTTGCCGCTTGTACAACTTCGATTCGATTTGATGGACGAGCACCGCGCGGCTCCAACCGTTTTCTATGGTTGCGTTCACATACCATTCGCGTTCGGGACCGGGTTTCGTCTTGTCGAGAAACTGCGTGATGTGCCCCCAGGGAATTGTGCAACAGCTGTTGCACAATTCCAAATTCACTTCTCGAGCGAACTTCGCCATGTACTTCAAACTGCGAACCGAAAAGCCCTTCAAGCCAGGGAAGGCAGCGCGGATATCCCTCGACAAAGACTCGACGAAGCCGTTTCCCCACTCCGAGCGCTCGTTGGCTAGGGTCCCTATGCGCCAATACAGAAACACCAGTTCGGCATTAGTGCTCGTGACCGCCCTTTGACGCGATTCTGCGATCTCGCGTTTCGCACGCTCGAGCACATCCATATACTCGTCGCTGTTCGCAAGCATGAGACGCCCCTTTCTCCAGCTTCGACAGAATCATGGGCTGTCCCAAAAGCTGCGAACTCTGCAGGCTCCGGTTAGGCGTTCGCCAACCTTCTACCCATAATATCAGTACAATTGTTCGCTGTCAATACGCATGCTTATCGCATGCCGAGACGCTTACAAGCGAACGGGGATGCCCTGGCTTGCCATATGCTCCTTCACTTGGCGCACGGTGAGCTCGCCGAAGTGGAAGACGCTTGCGGCCAGCACGGCGTCGGCCTCGCCTTCGATGACGCCCTCGGCGAAGTGCTCGAGCTTTCCCACGCCGCCGCTCGCGATGACGGGGACGTCCACCGCGCGCGCGACGGCACGGGTGAGCGCGCAGTCGAAGCCGTCGCGGCTGCCGTCGCGATCCATGCTGGTGAGCAGTATCTCCCCCGCCCCGCGGCGGGCGGCTTCCTGCGCCCAGGCCACGGCGTCGATGCCCGTGGCCACCCGTCCGCCGTGCACGTACACCTCCCACTTGTCTCCCGCGCCCGCAACGCGCTTCGCGTCGATGGCGCAGAGGATGGCCTGGCTGCCGAATGCGGCGGCGGCCTGGGTGATGAGCGCGGGGTTGTCCACCGCGGCCGAGTTCACCGACACCTTGTCGGCACCGGCGGCGATCATCGTGCGGATGTCGGCCACGCTGCGGAAACCGCCGCCCACGCAGTACGGCAGGTGCAGCTGCTCGCTCGCGCGGCTGGCGAGGTCCACCGTGGTGGCGCGGTCGTCGCTCGTGGCCGTGATGTCGAGGAAGATCACCTCATCAGCGCGCTCCTCGTCGTAGCGCTGCGCAAGCTCGATGGGATCGCCCGCGTCGCGCAGGTTCACGAAATTGACGCCCTTGACCACGCGCCCATCCTTGACGTCCATGCAGGGGATCACGCGTTTGGCTAGCATGGCGCGCCTCCTTTCAACAGTGGCAAACTCGCTGGTCGTTCGTAATGTCGGCAAGGGTTTCCGCAGCGTCTCGAATCGCAGGGAAGGCGAAGGCGTGGCGCGCTTCGGCACGCGAGCCTTCGGCTTCGCCGCGAGGCGGGGTGCCGCGGAAAGCCGCAGCGTCGGCAGATCGCGTCGGCCGTCAAGCCGACGCGATCCTGCAGGCGCGCACGCCGTCGGCCACCGAGAGCGCGCCCTCGTACACGGCGCGGCCCACGATGACGCCCTCGATGCAGCCCGCCACCCGACCGAGCGCCTCGATGTCGGCGAGGCCCGCCACCCCGCCCGAGGCGATGACGGGATGCCCGAACGCCTGCGCCATGCGCTCGTAAGCCGCCGGATCGATGCCCGTCTGCATGCCGTCGCGCGCGATGTCGGTGTACACGAGATGGTGGAACCCCAAGTCGGCCACGCGGCGCGCCAGCTCCTCGGCCGCCACGCCGGAGCCCTCGCGCCAACCCGCCACGGCCGCCTCCCCGCCCCGCGCGTCGATGCCGGCCGCAAGCAGCTCGCCGTAGCGCGCGACGGCGGCCTCGGCGAAGGCGGGGTCGGCCACGAGCGAGGTGCCCAGCACCACGCGCGACACGCCCGCGTCGACGAGGCGCGCGATGGTGTCGAGCGAGCGGACGCCGCCGCCCGCCTCCACCCGAAGCCGCGTCTTCTCCAGGATACGCTCGATGTGCCGCACGTTCTCGGGCGAACCCGAGCGCGCGCCGTCGAGGTCGACGACGTGCAGCCACGTCGCGCCCTCCTCTTCGAACAGCTGCGCCTGCGCGGCAGGGTCGTCATGGTACACGGTCACGCGGTCGTAGTCGCCCTTGGCGAGACGGACGGCCTTGCCGCCCAAGATGTCGATGGCCGGCAGCAGGTACACGGCTCACGCCCCTTTCACGATGTTGACGAAGTTGCGCAAAAGCTGCGCGCCGGCATCCGAGCTCTTCTCGGGATGGAACTGCACGCCGAACGCCGCTTCACCGTACTGCACTGCGCTTGGGAACGTCACGCTGTGCGCGGTCTTTCCGATGACGAACGGCCCGTCGGGCGCGATGTAGCCGTGCGTGAAGTAGAAATACTCTCCTGCGGGAATCGCCTCAAAGAGGGGACATGAAAACTTTGAATCGCTCGCAGATCCATCAACGTCAGCGAGGGTTTCCCCAACGCCCGAGATTCGCGGGATCGCGGAGGCGCCGCGCACTTCGGTGCGCATCGAACAACCCAACGGGCCGTTCGATCCCACGCTATGCGCCCGAGCGGGCGCGCCCTGCTCGGCAGAGCCGAGGCAGGGCATTCCGGGATCGCGCGAAGGTCGGGTGCTGGGGAAAACCGCAACGTCGAGCAGCTCCGACAGCTGGCAATCCGGTGGAACCACCGTGTTCCACCCCACGTGCGGCACCTTGTACGCGCGCCCTGCCGCATCGGACTTCGGCAAGGCCCCCACCACGCCCGGCAGCACGGCCAGACCGCGCGCGTTGTGCGTGGAGGCCTCGTCGTCCTCTTCGGGAGCGCCTTCGACCCCCTCCTCGAACATGAGGTGCATGCCCAGGCAGATGCCGAGAAACGGCGCACCGGCGGCGATGCGCTCGCGAACGGCCTCCGCCTGCCCAAGCGCCTCCATGGTGGCAGCGGCATCGGCGAACGCGCCCACGCCCGGCAGCACGACGGCGTCCGCACGCACGATGGCAGCCGGATCGTCGGAGGCGAACGCCTCCGCGCCCGCCGCCGCAAGACCGCGTTCAACGCTCTTCAGGTTCCCCTTGTGGTAGTCGACGACGACGATGCGCGGTGCCATCACAGGCTTCCTTTCGTGGACGGCAGGGCGTCGCCCATGCGAGGATCGGCTTCGACGGCCTGCCGCAGAGCGCGCGCGACGGCCTTGAACGACGCCTCCACGACATGGTGCGCGTTCTCGCCCGCAAGGCTGCGCACGTGCAGCGTGATGCCGGCGTTCGCGGCGAGGGCGATGAAGAACTCCTTGGCAAGCGACGCGTCGAACGCGCCGATCATCACAGGCGGCACCGCCACGTCCCAGTGCAGCTGGCCGCGGCCCGACACGTCCACGGCTGCGAGCACAAGCGCCTCGTCCATGGGCAGCGCGAGCGACCCGAAGCGACGCACACCGCGCTTGTCTCCGAGCGCGCGAAGGATCGCCTGCCCCAGCACGATGCCCGTGTCCTCGACCGTGTGATGGCCGTCCACGTGCAAATCCCCCTGCGCGCGCACCGTCAGGTCGATCAGGCTGTGGCGGGCGAATGCCTCGAGCATATGGTCGAAGAACCCGATGCCGGTTTCGACGTCGGCCGCGCCGACGCCGTCGAGATCGAGGGAGATCTCGATGTCCGTCTCGGTGGTGGCCCGGGCGATGGCGGCGGTTCTGGTCATGAATCCCTTCTCTCTCGCAAGTCCGAATCAGTCAGCGCGGGGTTCCGCAGCGTCAGCCCGTTCCGTCGTCCTCGCCGACGGAACCCTCACGTCGCACTTCCCCATCGCCACCTCGCGCAGGGCGCGCAGGAAGGCGTCGTTCTCCTCGGGCGTTCCGATGCTCGCACGCAGACAGCCCTCCAAGTACGGCGCGCGCGAGAAGTCGCGCACGAGCACGCCGCGCGCGTAAAGCGCCTCCCACGCGCTCGAAGCGTCCTCCATGCGGAAGAGCACGTAGTTCGCATCCGACGGAAACGGCGTGACGCCGGGGATGGCGCGCAGCCCCTCCGCGACGCGGGCGCGCTCCTCGATGATGGATTGGATGCCCGGCTCGAACTCCGCGCGGTTCTCGTACACGACGCGCGCGACGGCCTGCGACACGGCGTCCACCGAGTACGGCTGGCGCACCTTCGCAAGCTCGCGCACCACCCGCTCGCCGGCCAGAAGGTAGCCCATCCGCACCCCCGCCAAGCTGAACGCCTTGGAGAACGTGCGCAAGACGGCGAGGTTCTCGTGCTGCGCCAGATACGGCCGCACGGTCCTGCGCGAGAACTCGAAGTACGCCTCGTCCACCACCACGAGCGCGTCGGTGGCGTCAAGCACGCTCAGCACGAACTCCTCGCGCGCGAGCGCGCCCGTGGGGTTGTTCGGACTCGTGATGACAAGGTAGTCCACATCGCCCTCGGCCAGGCGCGCGAGCACGGCCTCCTCGTCGATGGAGAAGTCCGCACGGCGCGGCACGCTTGCCACGGCAGTGCCGGTGAGGCGCGCATTCGCCTCGTACACCGAGAACGTCGGCGGCAGGTTCAGAAACGTGCGCCCCGGCCCGCCCCACGCGAGCGCCACGTCGAACAAAAGCTCGTCGCCGCCGTTGCCTACGAGCACCTGCTCGCGGGACAGGCCGTTGGCCTCGGCGATAAGGTCGCGCAGGTCGTTCGCCAGCGGGTCGGGATAGCGGTTGAGCGGCACGCGCGCCACCTCGCGCATGATCTCGCGGCGCAGCTTCTCCCCCACGTCGCGAGGGTTCTCGTTCGCGGAGAGCAGCGCGCAAGCCGGCAGGTATTTCGGGTCGTACGGCTCAAGCCCCGCCAGCTGCGGCGCCGCTGGCCGGACGCTACGCATCGGCGCCGCCTTTCGCGCGCCCTCCGTCTCCGGCAGACGCGCCCGCCGCCCCCGCCTCGGAGGCGCCGCCCGCGTCCAGCAGGCTCTTGCGCATCTCGACGCTCATGGAGTGCGCCCATAGGCCCTCGTGGCGGGCGATGGCCATGACGGCGTCCGCGTCGCGGGCGAGCGCCGCCGGCGAGTACTGGATGACGCTCGACTTCTTCACGAACTCGTCGGTGGAAAGCGGCGAGGAGAAGCGCGCCGTGCCGCCGGTGGGCAGCGTGTGGTTGGGGCCGGCCACGTAGTCGCCCACGGCCTCGGGCGTCCATGCGCCGAGGAAGATGGCCCCCGCGTTGCGGACGGCGCCGAGCGCGTCGAGGGCGTGGTCGATGTGCAGCTCCAAATGCTCGGGCGCGATGACGTTCACCGCCTCGAGCGCCTGCGGCAGGTCGGCGCACACCACGACAAGCCCTTGATCGGCCAAGGAGGCCGAGGTGATCTCGGCGCGCGTGGAGGAGGACAGGTGCCGCTTCACCATGCGCTCCACCGCATCGGCATACTCCTCGCTGAACGTGACCAGGTAGCACGCCGCCAGCGGGTCGTGCTCGGCCTGCGCCATGAGGTCGATGGCCACAAGCGAAGGATCGGCCGTGGAATCGGCCACCACGCACACCTCGGAGGGGCCGGCGATCATGTCGATGCCCACATCGCCCGACACCACCTTCTTCGCCGCGGCCACGTACGCGTTGCCGGGACCGGTGATCTTGTCCACCGGCGCGATGGACTCCGTGCCGTAGGCCAGCGCGGCCACGGCCTGCGCGCCGCCCACCATGTAGATCTCGGTGACGCCGCAGATGCGGCACGCCTCGACGATGGCGGGGTCGAGCGTACCGTCCTTCGCGGGAGGCGTGACACACACGATGCGCTCAACGCCCGCCACGGCGGCCGGAAGCGCGTTCATGAGCACGGTGGAGGGATAGAGCGCCCGCCCGCCCGGCACGTAGATGCCCACGGACGAGAGCGGCTCCACCTTGCTGCCCACGAGCGCGCCGTCCTCGCGCGCGAAGAACCAGCTCTGCTGCTTCTGGCGCTCGTGGAAGTCGCGTATCTGCTCGGCGGCCTGGCGCAGCGCGCGGGCCACGTCGGCATCCATCCGGGACGCCGCCTCGGCGAGGGCGTCCTCGCTCACGCGGAAGTCCTCCACGCGCACGCCGTCGAAGCGCTCCGTGAGCTCGCGCAGGGCCACGTCGCCGCGCTGCCGCACGTCAGCGACGATGGCCGTGGCGGTCGAGAGCGCTTCGGCGTTGAACGCGCCTGTGCGCTTGAGGTGGGCGTTCGTGAACGCCTCGCCAGATTCGAGGATGATGCGGCGCATGTCTTACTTCCTTTCCTCGCGTGCGGTCGACGATCGGCGCACGTTTCGCGCGAGCTCGTCGGCCAGGTGCATGATGCGCGCGTCCGTGCGAAACGCGCAGGTGTTCGAGAAGAAGCGGGCGGTGGAGGAGAGCACCTCTTCGACCACCACGAGGTCGTTCTCGCGCAGGGTGGTGCCGGTGGCCGTGATGTCCACGATGCGCTCGGCCATCCCCGTGAGCGGAGCCAGCTCGATGTTGCCGTGGAGCTTCACGATCTCCACCTGCGCGCCGCGTCGCGCGTAGTGCGCGGCGGCGATGCGGGGGTACTTCGTGGCCACGCGGATGGAGCCGAGGCGGCGCTGGTGCTCGAGCGTGTCCGCGGCGGCGCCGGCGGGCTCGGCCACGACGAAGCGGCACGCCCCGAAGCCGAGGTCGACCAGCTCCACGACGTCCGGCTCGGCCTCGAGCAGCGAATCCTCGCCGCAGATGCCGCAGTCCGCCGCCCCCGACGCCACGAACGCGGGCGCGTCGGTGGGCCGGACGATGACGTACTCCACGCCGGGGTTGCGCACGATGAGCGCGCGGCCAGGGTCGGCGAGGCCCGTCACGTCGAGGCCGGCCGCCGCGAGCGCCGCGACGGCGTCGGCGTTGAGCGACCCTTTGGGCACGGCGATGCGCAGCGGGGGATCCACCGCGCCGTCGAAGGACCCCTCGCGCGGTGCGGCGTTCTCTCCCGGCCTTCCGGAGGCCCGAGGCCGCCCCGTCGCCGACGCGGCCTCCATGGCGCGCTCGAGGAAGAAGGCGAACCCTGCGGCGGGACGCGCGACGCCGCGCGGGGCGATCGTGCTGTCGTAGCGCCCGCCGCTTCCCACAGGCGTGCCCATGCCGGGCGCGTACGCCTCGAACACGAGCCCCGTGTAGTAGTCGAACGAGCTCATCACCGAGAAGTCGACGAGCAGCCGCCCGCCTAGGCCGCGGCGCTCGAGCGCGTCGAAGGTCGCCTCGAAGGCATCGAGGCCGTCCTCGCAGCCCAAAGGCCCGACGAGCGCGCGCGCCTCGCCGATGGCCTCGCGGCCTCCGCGAATGCGCGGCAGCTTCCGAATGGCCTCGGCGAACACAGGCGGCGCTCCCCCGTCGCCGGCGCCTTCGGCGACGAGGCGGTCGAGCTCCACGAAGTTCGAGCGGTGGTAGGCGTCGAGCACCCGCTCCTTCCAAGCGGCCGACGCGCCGCACGCCGCAAGGAGCGCGCGCAGCACGCCCACTGTGGCGAGCGCGAGCATGCACTCGTCGGCCCCCGTCAGCGAGAGCGCCTCTGCGAGCAGCCCCACCACCTCGGCGTCGGCCTCGGCGCCGGACGCGCCGACGCACTCGATGCCGATCTGCGTCATCTCGCGCGCTTCGGCCCGCATGCTGCCGTCGGCCTCGCGGAACACGCGCTGCATGTAGCGCAGGCGCAAGGGCCCCGGCTCGTCCACCAAGCGCGTGGCGCACATGCGCGCCACCTGCATCGTCACGTCCGGGCGCATGGCCAGAAGGTCGCCGCGCGCGTCGAAGAGCTTAAAGGGCGACGCGCTCACCCGCCCGCCCGCGCGCATGACGTCCATGATCTCGAGCGTCGGCGTCTCGATGGGCGCGTAGCCGCGCGCGGCGAACGCGTCCTGCACCGCTCGGGCGATGCGCTCGCGCGCGGTCGCCTCATCGGGCAGCACGTCCCGAAACCCCGCCGGCGTCGCCAGGTCCATGCCCCGCCTCCCTTCGTCCGTCATCGCCTGCCGCATTGCAGGCGGCATGTTCGTTGCCGTCACTTTATCACAGTAGAGTGATAAAGTGACGAGATTTTCCGATCTGCATGATTTTACGACACAGAAGCGTCGGGGACATCGAAAAAGGGCCGCGCCTCGGCCTCCCGACGATGTCGTTCGGAAACCGAGGCGCGCATTGGACGCGCGGCTTGCGGTCGCCTCTTGCCAAAGGAGACGGCGTTCGCAGCCGATCGTGCGGATCGGATCTCGGCCACGCCTCGTTCCGTTCGTGCGGATTGGGCCTCGAGCGCGACGACGACGCCCTTCGCAACCGCCGCATTCCGCAGCCGCAGACTCGCGGGCGACCGTAGGAGGCCGGCTCCTCCGAAGGCGCCGGCGCCCTAGAACAGCGAGAACTGCTGCGGCTCGAAGTCGTACTCGCAGACCACTTCGTCCACAAGGAGCTCCACCTCGTGGGACTCCCACTCCTTCACGGACACGACGTAGTTCGCGCCGCCCTGCTCGAACACGAGCGCGCCGCCCACCATGCCGATGCAGCGGCCGCCGCACTCGCCGTCGTGGCCCTCGGGCACCTGCAGGTCGTGGCAGTCGGGCGACGGCCCGCCGAAATAATGCGGCGAGAGATCCTGAGCCGGCTCGGGGGCGAACCCCGTCTGCGCCACCGCGGGAACCTCGGCAAGCCCCGCCGCCCGCTCGTCCAAAACGCGCACGGCCTCGGCAGGGTCGTAGCGCTCCTCCACGAGCAGGCGCGTCTTGAGCGACGCGCGCATCGTCTCGAGGATGCCCGGCTGCGCGCACAGCGCCGCCTCCAGCTCGCGCGCCTCGTCGGCGCACGAGAAGCGCCCCACGATGCGCGCCGCCCGCGCACCCTGCTCGAGCAGCCGTTCGATGCCGCGCGTCTCGGAGGAGATGCCGGCCTTCACATGCTGAGGCGAGAAATACGCGAGGTAGGCGAAATGCGGCGTAAGGTTGTAGGCGCGCTGCTGCGGCGACACGAAGTCGGCGTAGTAAAACGACGGGTTGAAGCCGGTTGCCTCGATGCACGCAGGACACATCGTCTCCTTGGCATCGGGAAGAAGCTCCACGTTGAGCGGACAGCAGCTCTTCTCGTAGGTGGCCAGATCGAAGCGGCCGACGCAGCGGCGGCGCGGCAGACGGCGTAGCGAGAACGTGCGGCCGCGCACGGCGAAGCGGTGCTGCTCTCTGGCGTCCACGTCGTTGACGAGCAGGTACGGGCCGGTCGCATCGTCGAAGCCGTGCCCGGCCAGGACCGTCGTGCGGCCGTTGATGAATCGGGTCATGGGAACATCCTTGTCGAATTCGTAGCGGTTGGGTTGTTGTTTCGATCGGAATGATAGCGCACCGACCGCATAAAGGACAGCGTCACCGCACGGTTACGAAAAAACCGCACAGCCGACCGACCGTCGCGCCACGAGGTGCCAAACGATTTCCGACTCTACGTCAAGCCAAAATTGACATGAGCTTATGTCCATCAACTCTCGAGCCGACCCCCCCTCTCTCTAACCGAGCGCTTCGGAAGGCCCCCTCCTGTGCGGGCGGGACCTCCTGCGATGCCCGCGGGGCTCCGTTCGGCGAGCCGACCCAGCCCATGTCAATCCTGGTTTAGCGTAGAGATTTCCGACACCACCCTGAACGACGGAGCCGCACGCCGACAAGCGCCTCCGCGCGCGGCGATCCCCCCGCCTGAGCCCATTCCTTCGCACGATCCCCTTCCGCAACCGATCAAGAACCCTCGTCTCGACCCCACGAGCCAGCGCACGAACGCCCCACATTCGATAGGCATTTCGTAACGGTAATGATTTGTGATATTTTCATCCATATTTGACCGCAGCACCTCGAACAGACCGCCCCGTAAAGCGAAAATCAGCGAAATCCACCCTTCATATGCTGCCAACGGTAAAATATTTTCCCAACATTCTTGAATCTTTACCGTGACATCCGATACGGGAGCAGTCATGGTAAAATATCATCGAAAAACATCAGATTCGTTACCGTGATGCGCCCGATACGCGGACGAAGGGCATCGCACATCGCAACACCGCCGCGCAGAGCCGACGCCTGCGAGCAAGAACCAGCCTCCAGCCGTCGTGCGCCGCCCTCGCGAACGGTTCGTCTCGCCGTCGAGGTTCGCATCGCGGGTATCCCCAGCCGTCGCGCCCCCGAACAGCGCGCATCCACGAAAAAGCGCCCGTCCCCCGAAGGAGACGGGCGCCTCTCGCAGGCGAACGGCGACGCGGCATCACCCCTGCATCTGCTGAACCGACTGTACCATAGCGAAGTTGAAGCACACGGCCGCCACAACGAACAGCGTCACGACCGCCTTCACCACGACGTTCCAGCCGGTGCGCCACATGAGCACAAGCCCTACAGGGCAGAACACGACGAGGAAGAACACGATCCAAAACGTCTGGTCGTACCACTTCCGCTCGTCTGGCGAACGCACAAGATCGTCTGCCGCCTCGCGCTCCTCGCGCCTCTGCCAATCGCCGGGCCTTCTGCCGTCTTCGCCCATGCCGGTTCCTTTCCCTCGCCGCCGATGCGGCACTGCTCTCTCGTCCTCTCGCCGCTTCGAGCTGCGTCAGGCGCGCTCGGCATCGAACGCTTCGTCGAGGTACTCCTTCACCGGCGGCTCGCCGTAGTCATTGAGCTTGTCCACATGCCAGCACTCGGTCTTCGGCATGCCCTCGACGCGATCGGCCACGAACACCGGATCCTCGCCCCGCTTGCGCTGGGCGGTGTAGTCGTCGAGCGCCTTGAGCGCCCATTTGCCCAGAAGCAGGATGGCCACGAGGTTCACGATCGCCATGAAGCCCATGGTGATGTCCGCGAAGTTCCACGCGAGCGTGAAGTTGTTCAGACACCCCACCATGATGGCGGCCAGACACGTGAGCCGAAACACCGTGAGCACCGTCGTGCTCTTCGTGATGAAGCGGATGTTGCCCTCGGCGTAGAAGTAGTTGCCGATGAGGCTGGAGAACGCGAACGCGAAGATCGCGAACGTGACGAAGTGGATGCCCATCTCGCCCACGCCCGCGTTCACAGCCATCTGCACGAGCGGCATGCCGTTGAGGTCGCCGAACGTGTTTCCGGACTGCACGTAGAAGATGAGCACCATGAACGCCGAGCACGTGCAGATGACAAGCGTGTCGATGTACACTGACAGGCTTTGCACGAGGCCCTGCTTCACCGGGTGCGACACGCTGGCCGTGGCCGCGGCGTTCGGCGCCGAGCCCATGCCGGCCTCGTTCGAGAACAGGCCGCGCTTGATGCCCAGCATGATCACCGAGCCGGCGAACCCACCGAAGATGGCCTGGAAGTCGAACGCCGAAGCGAAGATCACGGAGAACACCTCGGGCAGAAGCCCGATGTTCATGACGGTGATGGCGATGGCCAGGCCAACGTAGGCGATGGCCATGACGGGCACGATGATGGAGGCGATGACGCTGATGCGCTTCGAGCCGCCGAAGATGACGAACGCGGTCATGACCATGAGCACGATGCCGAGCGCCACGGCCGCGCCGTTCGTGGCGTAGTCGGGGATGTAGTACTCGAGCGCGCTCGCCATGTTGAACGCCTGCAGCCCGTTGAAACCGTAGGCGTAGCAGATGATGAGCAGGATGGCGAACAGCACGCCGAGCCAGCGCTTGCCGAGCGCGCGCTCGATGTAGTACGCCGGACCGCCGCGGAACTCGCCGTCCTTGCCGCGCACCTTCCAGATCTGTGCGAGCGTGGACTCGATGAACGCCGACGCCGCTCCCACCACGGCCATGGCCCACATCCAGAACACCGCGCCTGGGCCGCCCGTGGCCACGGCCGTGGCGATGCCGGCGATGTTGCCGGTGCCCACGCGGCTGGCGGTGGACACCATGAGCGCCTGGAACGACGAGATGGATCGCTCGCCCTTCACGTGCTTGCGCTCGGTCAGCTGCGTGAACATGTCCTTGATGTAGCGGATCTGGACCGCTTTCGTGCGGATGGTGAACGAAACGCCCGTGAACACGAGCAGGATCACCAATATGTAGGTGTACAGAAAATCACTGACTTGGCCGGTCAGTCCGATGAGCATCTCTTCCATAAGCCTCCTTTTTCTCATCGTCCGTTGTGCCGCGCGGCGGGCGCGGCACAACGGACGCTCCTACCCGAGCCTCTTCGCCAGAAGCTCGTTTATGACCTTCGGGTTGCCCTGGCCGCGCATCTCCTTCATGCACTGTCCCACGAAAAACCCGATGAGCCCCGTTTTGCCGCCTTGGTACTGCGCCACCTTGTCGGGGTTGGCGGCCAGCACGGCGTCCACCACGGCCTCGATGGCGCCGGCGTCGCTCACCTGCCGCATGCCGCGCGCCTCCACGATGACCGCGGGATCCTCGTCCTCGGCGAGGACGGCCGCGAACACCTCCTTGCCCTGCTTGGACGAGATGGCGTCCTCGGACACGAGGCGCACCAGCTCCACGGCGCGCGCGGGCGTGAGCGGAAGGTCGGCCAGCGCCTCGCCCGCATGGGCGTTCAGATGCGCGGTCACGTCGTTGATGAGCAGGTTCGCCACCGGCTTCGCAAGCGCGCCCGCCTCGGCGGCCGCCTCGTCCATGCACGCCTCGAAAAACGCCGCCACCTCGGCGCTCTCCACGAGGTGGCGCGCGTCGTAGGGCGAGAGCCCGAAGTCGCGCTCGAAGCGCGCCGCCCGCGCGTCGGGCAGCTCGGGCAGCTTCGCGCGCACGCGCTCGACGAACTCCTCCGACAGGTTGTACGGCGCGAGGTCGGGCTCGGGGAACAGGCGGTAGTCGTCGGCCGTCTCCTTCGTGCGCATGACGATGGTGCGCTTGGCCGAAGGATCCCAATGCCGCGTCTCCTGAAGGACGCGCCCGCCCTCCTCCAGCACCTCGGCCTGACGGCAGATCTCGTAGGCCAGCCCGTCGTGGAGGTTCTTGAAGCTGTTCATGTTCTTGAGCTCGGTCTTCACGCCGAACTCCGCCTCGCCGCGGCGGCGCAGGCTCACGTTTCCGTCGCAGCGCAGGCTCCCCTCCTCCATCGAGCAGTCGGAGATGCCGATGGCGAGGTAGATCTGGCGCAGCTTCTGCATGAACAGGCGCGCCTCCTCGGGCGTGCGCAGATCGGGCTCGGTGACGAGCTCGATGAGCGGCGTGCCGGCGCGGTTGTAGTCCACGAGCGAGTGCGTGGCTCCGGCGATGCGCCCTTCCCCGCCGCCCACGTGCACCATCTTACCCGCGTCCTCCTCCATGTGGATGCGCGTGATGCCCACGTGCGCGGTGTAGCCCTCGGCCGTGCGCACGATGTTGCCAAGCGCCTCGCCCTCCGAAAGCGCCGCCGCGTCCACGCGCTCGCGCGCCGCCGGGCCGTCCACCGCAAGGTCGAGGTGCCCGCGCATGCAGAACGCCACCGGCCCCTGCGTGGTCTGGAAGTTCTTCGCCATGTCGGGGTACATGTAGTTCTTGCGGTAGAACATGCTGCGGCGCTCGATGTCGCAGTTCGTGGCGAGGCCCGCCAACACGATGGACTCGATGGCCGCCTTGTTCGGCACGGGCAGGGCACCCGGAAGCCCCAGGCACACGGGGCAGGTGTGCGTGTTCGGCGGCGCGCCGAACTCCAGCTTGCAGCCGCAGAACATCTTCGTCTCGAGCGTCGTCAGCTCCGCGTGGATCTCCAGGCCGATGACGGCCTCCCAATCCCGCAGCACCTCTTCGAGCACGCGCATGCTACTCACCCGCCTTTCCGTCCGCGCCGGCCAGCCCCGGCAGGTCGACCCCCGCGACGGCGTCGGCCGCATCGGGCAGCGACGCAGGTCTGCCGAGCGGCTCGACGGCGTCGGGCGCGAAGCCCGGGGCCACGGGAGCCGGGCCGTACACCGTTTCAAGCGCAGCGGCCGCGCGCAGCATGTTCTCGTCCTTGAACTGGGGGGAGATGAGCTGCACGCCCACGGGCAGATTCGTGTCGGCGCCGAGGCCGACCGGCATGCTCATGCCGCCGTTGCCCGCGATGTTGATGGAGATGGTGAACATGTCCGACAGGTACATGTCGGTGGGATCGCTCACCTCGCCGAACCGGAACGCCGTGCGCGGCGACACGGGCGCGAGGATGCAGTCCACCTGCTCGTAGGCGCGCGCGTAATCCTGCGTGATGAGCGTGCGCACCTGCTGCGCGGGGTAGTAGTAGGTGTCGTACACGCCCGCGGACAGAAGGTAGCTGCCCAGCATGATGCGGCGGCGCGCCTCGGGGCCGAAGCCCGCGGCGCGGCTCGCCTCGTACTGGCCGCCCAAGTCCTTGTGGCCGGGATCGCGATAGCCGTAGCGCACCGAGTCGAAACGGGCCAGGTTGGAGAACGCCTCGCACGGGCCGAGCACGTAGTAGGCGCTCATGGCCGCCTGCGCGTTGGGCAGATCCACCTCCACAAGCTTTGCGCCGAGGGCGCTCAGATGATTCGCGGCCTCCTCCACCTTGGCCTTCACCTCGGAGGTGAGGCCCTGGGCCTCCATGAACGCGGGCACGACGCCGATGCGCATGCCGCGCACGCCCTCGGCGAGGTTCGCCGTGAAGTCGGTCCGGACGTCCTGGCTCGTGCAGTCGAGCGCGTCGCGCCCGGCGATGGCGTTGCATGCCAGCGCCGCGTCCTCCACCGAGCGGGCGAACGGCCCCACCTGATCGAGCGAGCTGCCGAAGGCCACCACGCCGTATCGGCTCACCACGCCGTACGTGGGCTTCACGGCCACGGTGCCGCAGAAGCTGCCGGGCTGGCGGATGGAGCCGCCCGTGTCGGAGCCGAGCGCGACGGTGGCCAGCCCCGCGGCCACCGCCGCCGCGCTGCCGCCCGACGAGCCGCCGGGCACGCGCTCGAGGTCCCAGGGGTTTCTGCTCGGGCCGAACGCGCTCGTCTCCGTGGAGGAGCCGAACGCGAACTCGTCCATGTTGAGCTTGCCGAGCGGGATGCCGCCGGCCTCGATGGTGCGCGCGACGCACGTGGCCGTGTAGGGCGACACGTAGTTGGCGAGCATGGCCGACGAGCACGTGGTGTGCGTGCCCGCGAGGTTCATGTTGTCCTTGAACGCCACGGGCACGCCGGCGAGCGGACCGCACGCGGAAAGCTCGCCCGCGGCCACGGCCGCGTCGATGCGCTCGGCCTGATCGAGCGCAAGGCGCTCGGTCGTCTCGAGGTAGGCGTGCGTCGCGCCGTCGAGGGCGCGGATGCGCGCAAGCGACGCCTCGGCGATCTCGCGGGCGCTGAACTCGCGCGCGGCGAGGCCGGCGCGGATCTCGCGGACGCCCATCGCCGGGAAGGCGCGTTCTGCGGCGGCCATCAGCGATCGCCCCCTTCGCCCAAGATGGACGGGACGAGGAAGCACCCGTCCTGCGCCGCGGGCGCGTTCGCCAGCGCCACCTCTTGCGCGAAGCCGGGCTCCTCCGCATCCTCGCGCATGACGTTTGAAAGGCCTCCGATGGGATGGAACGTGGGCTCGACGCCCGCAAGGTCGTACTCGGTGATGGGCTTCAGGCTGTCGATGATGGCGTTGAGGTCGGCGGTCATCTGCGCCACCTCGGCCTCGTCCAGCCCGATGCGCGCGTACTCCGCGATGCCGCGGACGTCGCGCTCGGTGAGGTGTTGGGCCATAGGGCTGCTCTTTCCTTCTCTCGTTTTCACGCAACGCCGCCGCGAGCATGGTCGGCCGACGTTGGTGGAGCGGGTGAAAACATGACCTGACCATGATAGCAGACCTTTCGGCCCGCAGCGATGCGGGAGATGCGAACCTTCCCCCTTGATTATTCTACTTATATAGAATAATATAACGATAGAACAAAGGAGGCGATCTGATCGGCACGGGGAACCGAAGGGAGGAGAAACGCGCACGCCGACATGCCTCCGGCCCGCTCGGACTCATCCGCGCGGGAGCGCCGTCCGCGCAGACGCGCGGACGCGAGGACGAGATGAGACATTCTCAAAGAAAGGGGGAACCATGGCCAAGTACGGCATGGTGATCGATCTGACGCGCTGCACGGGGTGCCAAACCTGCGTGGTGACGTGCCAGATGCACAACAACCAGAGGCCGGGAGTGAAGTGGAGCTCCGTCGACAGCGTCGAGCAGGGCATCTACCCCGACGTCGACCGCTTCTACCTCATCCATTCCTGCATGCACTGCGATGACGCCCCGTGCGTGAACGTCTGCCCCACCGGTGCCAGCGTGCAGCGCGACGACGGCATCGTCACGGTGGACTACGACACGTGCCTGGCCTGCGGAGCGTGCGTCATGGTGTGCCCGTACGAGGCGCGCACCATCAGCTTCAAGGACGGCTGGAATTTCGACGCCGCCGAGGCGGCTCCCTACGAGAGCTACGGCACGCCGCACGCGGACGTGGCCGAGAAGTGCGTCTTCTGCGCCAGCCGCGTGGACGACGGCGCGCTGCCCCACTGCGTGGAGGCATGCCCGATGGCCGCGCGCGTGTTCGGCGACGTGGAGGATCCCGCAAGCGACGTCAGCGCCTACATCGAGCAGAACAACGCCGAGAACCTGCGCGGCACGTCGCTGTATTATGTGAAGGGAGGCCACGACCTCAACCTGCGCGAGGCGCTTATGACCAACGTCTCGAACGTGCCGAACATCATCGCCGACGAAGCGGAGTCCGCAGGGCCCGTCGGCGAGCAGCAGGCGCCGAACGCGGCGGTCATCGGCGTCGGCGCCGTGGCGGTGGCCGCAGTCGCGGCCGGCGCGGGCTTCGCGGCCGGCAACGCCCGGGGGAAGAAGGCGGCCGACCGCGTCGAGGGAAAGGACGAGTAGCATGAAGAGCCTGAACGACATCACCTTCTCGCGGCGCGCGTTCATGGGAGCGGCGGCGCTCGGCACGGCCGCGCTGGCCGCGGGCGGCCTTGAGGCGGCGGCCCCCGAGGACGCCTTCGCCGAGGAGGCGGGCGGCGAGACGTACGTCTACACGTCCTGCCCCATGTGCAACCAGTCCGTGTTCTGCGGCCTCAAGGGCACCGTGAAGGACGGCAAGCTCGTGCGCGTGGAGGGCAACGACCAGCACTCCAAGCCCAAGCCCTGCCTCAAGGGCCTCACGAGCTTGCAGAACGTCTACGATCCGAACCGCCTGCTGTACCCCGTGAAGCGCACGAATCCCAAAAAGGGCATCGGAGAGGATCCGAAATGGGAGCGCATCGGCTGGGACGAGGCGCTTGAGACGATCGCTTCGGAGTTCAACAAGGCCAAGGAGACCTACGGCGCGGCGTCGGTCACGTTCCATTCGGGCGACCCGAAGGAGCACCTGCCGGTGTTTTGCCGCGTGGCCGCGCTCTTCGGCACGCCGAACGTGTCATGGGGCGGCGCGCAATGCGCCTTCGCCCTGGCCATGGCAAGCATCCTGAACTACGGCAACACCATCATGACCATGCCCGCCGCCCAGACGAAGGTGCACCTGCAGTGGGGCTCCAACATCGCCTGGTCGATGTATCCCCAGCCCACCGCGTACAAGGGCATGCTCGACGCCAAGCGCGCAGGATGCAAGTACATCGTCATCGACACGCGCCTCACCCCCACCGCGGTGCAGCTGGCCGACCTCTACCTGCAGCCGCGCCCCGGCACGGACGGCGCGCTGGCGCTGGCCATGGCGAACGTCATCATAGAGGAGGATCTCTACAACCACGACTTCGTCGAGAACTGGACCGAGGGCTTCTCCGAGTACGCCGAGTACGTGAAGGAGTTCACGCCCGAGAAGGCCGCGGAGATCACCTGGGTGCCCGCCGACAAGATCCGCGAGGCGGCGCGCATGTGGGCCGAGGCGGGCGCCGGCACCATGTGGGTGAGCCCGCACTCCACCACGCACCACACCAACGGCGTGCAGAGCACCCGTGCCATCACGCTGCTGCCGGCCCTCATGGGCTACTGGGACTACGAGGGTTGCCGCACCGTGGCCCCGGGCGTCACCGGAACGGACGACTCGGCGTTTCAGCTGGCCGACAAGATCGCCGAGCTCGCACCCGGCCGCGCCGGCGTCGATCGCTGGCCCGTGTGGTCGGCCATGTCGACGTACTACCAGAACAACGGCCTGCTCGAGTACATCAACGACGGGCTCATCCACGCGGGGCTGTTCTTGGGGACGAACCTCATGAACTTCGCCCAGACCCCGCTTCTGCAGGAGGCCGTCTCCACGCTCGACTTCGCCGTGGCCTGCGACATCCACCTGAACCCCTGGACGCACGACTACATGGATATGGTGCTGCCCGCCGCCGTGTGCTGGGAGCGCGTCGCCCCCTTCCAGGCGCAGCCGAACGGCATCATCGGCAGCCAAGCCGCCATGAAGCCCGCCGGCGAAGCCAAGGAGGACTGGCAGTTTCTGCTCGACCTGGGCTGCGCGCTCGGCTTCGAGGAGGAGTGCTTCCACGGCGACCTGCATGCGTGCATGCAAGCCTACCTCGACGCCGGCGGATCGGGCGCCACGGTCGAGGACATCCAGGCCGCCCTGCCCGGCGTCTACGAACTGCCGATGTCGGGCGAGTGGCAACCGAGGCAGTACGAGCAAACCGGATTCGGCACGGTGTCGGGCAAAGTCGAGTTCAAATCGGGCATGCTCGAGCAGCTGGGCTTCGAAGGGCTGCCCGTCTACGAGGAGCCCTCGGTGAGCCCCGTGTCCACGCCCGAGCTCTTCGAGCAGTACCCGCTCATCCTCACCACGGGCAACCGCGTGCCGTGGTACGTGCACAGCAAGTACCGCCACACGCCCTGGCTCAACCAGTTCATGCCCGAGCCGCTCATCCGCATGAGCCACGAGGACGCCGAAGCGCGCGGGCTTGCCGACGGCGACCGGGCGCGCATGTTCAACCAGCTGGGCGAGATCCAGGCCAAGGTGGAGGTCACGAACATGCTGCACCCCGGCAACGTGGAGATACTCCACGGCTGGGAGCAGGCGAACTCGTGTCTGCTCATCGACCGTACGTTCGACCCCATATCGGGCTTCCCCACTTTCAAGGACGCCCTCTGCGAGATCGAGAAGATCTAGCGCTCGGCCCCTCCCCCGACCTCGCGCCGCACCCTCGGCGCGAGGTCGGGACGGCCCGCCGCACAAGGGCGGAAAGGCCGGATCGGCGGGAGCCCGTTCTCCCTTGCGCGGCCGAGAGCCAGCGCCGAACGGGTTCCCGCCGGTCGCACGGCGTCGAAGACGCCCTCGGGGGCAACCGCGAGAAGCGGGATCGATGAAGGACGACGAAGGGCAACGGAGGAAGGAGCGAACATGGACGAGATGCTGCGCAGCGCGCTCGAAGGCCGCACGGCCGCTTACGGGCTGCTCGCGCGTCTGCTCAACCGAGAGGTGGACGAGGAGCTGCTCGCCGAGCTGCGCGCGCTGCCCTTCGCCGCGGACGAAGCCGTTCGCCCGAACGACGCGAGCGACGCGGACGATCCGGGCAGACGCGACAACACTGCGGATCTCCCCACCGCCGCGTACAGCGCGGATCTCGACGAGGGCAACCGCCTCATGGGGGGCTACCTGGCCGGAATCGGGAACGAGGACGGCGACGCGCAGCGCGCGCTCACGGATCTGGCCGTCGACTTCGCGCGCCTGTTCGTCGTGCGCAAGCGTTCGGAGAGCGCGGCCCCCTACCCCAACGAGTCGGTGCACACCTCCACAGAGCACCTGCGAATGGACGGGGCCCGCGACGAGGTGCGCTCCCTCTTTCGCGCCGAGGGCGTGAGGGCCGCCGACGCGTGGCGGCTCGGAGAGGACCACGTGGCGCTCGAGCTCGAGTTCATGCAGACGCTCGCCGCGCGCACGGTCGAGGCGGCCTCGGCGAACGACGAAGGGGCCGCAGACGACCTGCTGTCGAAGCAGACGAGCTTCCTCGACCGGCATCTGCTGAACTGGGTGCCCGTGTTCGCCGAGACCATGGAGCGAACCGCCCGGACGGACTTCTACCGCGGCGTCGCGCTCCTCCTCGTCGCGCACCTGCACGAGGACCGCGCGCTCGTGGAACAGCTGCTCGGCTGACGAGCCTCGCGGCGGAGCGCCGACGATGGCGCCTTCGCCCGGCACCTGGTAGAATGCCTTCGAGGGAATCGAAGGAGGCGACGTGACGAGGTTCGGCATGGCCATCGACATGGCGCGCTGCACCGGCTGCCAAACCTGCGTGGTGGCATGCCAGATGCACCATGCGCTCAGGCCCGGCGTGGCGTGGTGCGCGGTCGACGCGCTCGAATGGGGCCGCTGGCCCGATGCCGATCACGCCTTCCTCCCCCACGCCTGTCTGCATTGCGACGAGCCCCTTTGTGTCAGCGTGTGCCCCACCGCCGCCAGCCACAAGCGCGACGACGGCACAGTGGGCATCGACGAGGCGCGCTGCATCGGCTGCGGCGTGTGCCTGACGGCTTGCCCCTACGGCGCGCGGACCCTCAACCGCGAAGACGCGTGGCACTTCGGTGCGCCGTCGCCCGCTCCCTACGAGATAGAAGGAGAGGGGCGCGTGGGCGTGGCCGAGAAGTGCACCTTCTGCATCGAGCGCGTGCAGGTCGGGCTGCTTCCGGCCTGCGTGGGGGCATGCCCCGTGGAGGCGCGCGCCTTCGGCGACCTCGACGACCCCGAAAGCCCCGCGAGCGCCTTCGCCGCCGAAACGGGCGCGCGGCCCGTCCCCGGCACGGGCGTCCTCTACGCCGACGGCGGGCGCGGGCTCGACATAGGGCGCGTGGTGACCGAGCGCTACTACGCGCCCGCATCGCGATCGCAGACCGCCGACGGCCGCGTCGGCAAGGGAAACCCCGCGGTCGTGGCCGGCGCGGGAGCGGCCGCGGCGGCGCTGGCCGCAGCCGCGGGCCTCGCGGCGAAGCGAAACCGAGATCGCCGCGCGAAAGCGCAGAGGCGGGCGTAGGGAGGATCCGTGTTCGGCGACTCGATCATCTGGTACCTGTTCCTCGGAGGCGGCGGCGCGGGAGCGGCGGCGGTGCTGGCCGCATGCGACCTGCTGTTCGCCCACCGATCCAGGCTCGGTCGGAGCGATCGCCTCGCCTGGACCGACGAGCTCTCGCGGCCCCTCTTCGCGCGCGGCTACCTCGCAGCGACCGTCGCGCTTGTCCTGGGCGCGCTCTGCCTGCTGTTCGAGCTCGGGCGTCCCGAGCGGTTCCTGTACGTGCTCGCGCTCCCCACGGCCTCCGTGCTGACGTTCGGCTCGTACGTGCTGGCGGCCACCATCGTTTGCGCGGCGGCGCTCGGCGGCATCGCGCTGTTCGGAAGCGCCCGGACGCCCGTCGCCCTCGTGCGGACGCTCGAGTGGGCAGCCCTTGCGCTCGGCCTGGCCACCACCGCCTACACCGGCGTGCTGCTCGCGCAGATCGGGTTCGTCCCCCTGTGGGGAAGCCCCTTCTTGCCCGCGCTGTTCACCTGCTCGTCGCTTTCCGTGGGCGTCGCCTGCGCGATGGCGGCGGCGCTGCCCGATGCGCGCCGCGCGCCGCGTCTTCTGCGCGCGCTCGCGCGGGCCGACAGCGCGGTCATCGCAGTCGAAGCGCTTGTGCTGACAGCCTATCTGGCCTCGGCTGCATTCGGATCGGGGCAGGCCGAGGCGGTGGAAGCGTTCCTGTTCGGCCCGGGCATGTGGTTCTTCTGGATTGGGTTCGTCGCGTGCGCGCTCGCGCTCCCGCTCGCCCTCGATTTCTCCTACACTGGATGCGGTCGCGTCGCGCTGGCTGCCGCCGCCGTGCCCTTGGTGCTGGCAGGCGGCTTCTTCCTGCGGTACTGCATCGTCAACGTGCCCTGGACGTAGCGCGAGACGGTCGGCTCGGCGATGGATCCCGAAGGTGCGAGGAAAGGTGAGGACGTGGCCCTGATCGAGGTGGACGAACGCAGCGGCATACCCATCTGGGTTCAGCTGCGCAACCGCCTCATGTACCTCATCGACTCAGGCCACTACCGAAACGGCGACCGTCTGCCCACGGTGCGGGCGCTGGCCGCCGACCTCAATGTGAACTACCACACGGTGAACAAGGTGTACACGAGCCTCGAGCACGACGGCTACATCAGCTCGAAGCGCGGACGCGGGGCGTTCGTCAGCAAGGAGGGCGACGCCGAAGAGGACGTGACGTCGGGCGACGCCGTGCTCGTCGAAGCCATCCGCCAATGCCTTGAGCTGGGGATGACCGCAGACGACGTGGAGCGCCGCTTCGCGAAGGCACTCGAGGGATTCAAAGGGGACGCGTGAGCGGCCTTCGGCCGCCGTCCGCACGATCGACCGCATCGGAGGAAGCCATGAACGCACACCGCACGAAATCCGCCCCGGCAGAGCGCCCGTCCGGCCAGACGGCCCTTGTGGAGCCCGCATCCGCTCCGTTCGCGCCCATGAAGGCCACGAGAAACGGCGTCGTTTTGTTCTCGCTCGCGCTCGCGGCCGCCGTGTTCGCGGCCGTGGTGGCCGTGGCGTATTTCGGGTTCGGCATCATGGGGCCGTGGGTGCTTGCGCTGGCGCTCGTTTTGGCCGTGGCGCTCGCGCTGTGCATCCACATCGCCATGGAGTGGGAGCGCGTGGTCATCTGCCGTTTCGGCGCGTTCAACCGCGTGGCGGGACCGGGCCTCATCTTCATGGTGCCCATCGTGGAGCAGGCCGCGTGCCATGTGGACCTGCGCACCGTGACCACGTCGTTCGGCGCCGAGAAGACGCTCACCTCCGACCTTGTGCCCGTGGACATCGACGCGGTGCTGTTCTGGATGGTGTGGGACGCGCAGAAGGCGTGCATGGAGGTGGAGGACTACCCCGCCGCCGTCCTCTACGTTGCGCAGACCGCCATGCGCGACGCCATCGGGCGCATGAGCGTGGCCGAGGTGGCGCTGTCGCGCGAGCAGCTGGACAAGGAACTCAAAGAGTCCATCGAACGCGAGACGGAGCCATGGGGCATCGCCATCCTGTCGGTGAAGGTGCGCGACATCGTCATCCCCGCCGAGCTGCAGGAGGTCATGTCGCTCGAAGCCCAGGCCGAGCGCGAAAAGAACGCGCGCCTCGTGTTGGCCAGCGCCGAGGAGGACATCTCCGAGATGATCGCGAGCGCAAGCGGCGTCTACGACGGCAACGAGGCCGCCTTGAAGATCCGCACGATGCACCTTCTGTACGAGAGTATCAAGAAGTCCGGGGGCACCGTGGTCACCGTCCCCTCGGCCCTCTCCGACGGTCTGGGCGCGTCGGCCGAGGACGTCGTGAAGGCCCTCGGCGGAAAGTAGGGGAAGAGGCGAGCCGCCCGCCTTCCTTCGTCAGGAAAAGTCGCCCGTCCTGAGGAAAAAGCTGAATCAACCAGAAACCACCCGATTCGGGTGTAGGACTCCCCCGTATCTTCGCTGCCGCGAAAACGCGATTCGGCCTAGCCTTTCCCTTTGTTGCAAGGCATGCGGTCGGCCGTTCGCGCCAGCCGCGTTCGAAGAAAGGGGATTCCATCATGCGCCAAGAACAAGAGCAGGTCTTGAAAGGTGCCGAAAGCCATCCGCATCGGCCCATCGACCGCCGCACGCTCCTTGCCGGCGCGCTTGGGGCATCCGCGCTCGCAGCGCTTGGATTGGGAGGCTTAACGGGCTGCGCCCCGCGCGCGGCAGACGCGAGCGAGGTGCATTCGGGAGGAACGTTCGACATCGTCATCGTCGGAGCAGGAGGGGCGGGCATGACGGCGGCCCTGGGAGCGAGCGATGCGGGGGCGCGCGTTATGGTGCTGGAGAAGATGTTCGTGCCGGGCGGGAACACCTGTTTCGCCGAAGGGGGCATGAACGCCTGCTGCACGCAACCGCAATCCGATGAGGGCATCGAGGACAGCGTCGAGCTCTTCGTCGAGGACACGCTCACAGGAGGCCACAATCTGGGAAACCCGGATCTCGTCACCTACATGTGCGAGCACTCGAACGAGGCGCTCGAGCGCTTGGCCGAGCGGGGCATGCCCCTCACGAAGCTCTCCACATCCGGGGGCGCGAGCGTGCCGCGCATCCACCGCCCCGAAGACGGCAGCGCCGTGGGCAAATACCTGGTGAAGCACCTCTGCGCGCGCTGCCAAGAGCAGGGCATCGAAATCGCCACCCGCACATCGGCCAAGGAGATCATCATGGAAGAGGGCAAGGTGGCAGGCGTGCGGGCCCTCGACGACCGAAACGGCCACGTCACCGAATACCGCGCCCCGGTCGTCATCGTGGCCTCCGGTGGATTCGGAGCGAACCACGAAATGCTCGCGCAGTACCGCCCCGAGCTTCTGAACGCCGTGACCACGAATCAACCGGGCGCTCAAGGCGAGGGCATCCTGATCGCGCAGGCGGTGGGCGCCGACGTCGTGGACATCGAGCAGATCCAGGTGCACCCCACCGTGGAACAGAGCACGTCCATCCTGCTGAGCGAAGGCATCCGCGGAGACGGCGCGGTGCTCGTGAACAGCGAGGGAAACCGTTTCACCGACGAGCTGCTCACGCGCGACGTGGTATCGGCTGCGGAATGGGAACAGCCGGGCGGTTGGGCGTACGCCGTATTCGACCGAAAGGTGTACGACGAGAACAAGAGCATCAAAGAGAAGTTCGAGAAGAAGGGGCTTGCCCTTTCGGCCGACACGCTTGAGGGCCTGGCCGCCCAGATGGAGACCGTCCCTGAGTCGTTCCTGGCTACGATGGAGGCGTACAACGGGGCCATCTCTTCGGGAGCAGACGATCCGCTCGGACGCTGGAAAAGCCGCTACCCCATCGACGAGCCGCCGTTTTACGCCGTCAAGGTGGCGCCAGGCATCCACCACACCATGGGAGGCGTGCGCATCGACACGGAAGCGAAGGTGCTCGACACCGCGGGAAACGCCATCCCCGGCCTGTTCGCAGCAGGAGAGGTGACCGGGGGCATCCACGGAGGCAACCGGCTGGGAGGCAACGCCATCTGCGACATCAACGTGTTCGGGCATCGCGCAGCCGAAAGCGCCGTCGCCTACCTCGGCATCTCCAGGTAAACGCTCCAAGCTGAAACCCGGCTTCCCTTCCGAGCCTTGACAAGCCGAGTTAGAGCCCAACGTTGTGATATGCTTTCCCCGTTACGGCGAACGGTCGAGGAGGGGCATGGACGCTCAGAGGAAAGAGAGCGCTTTGGGGCGCATCATCGCGTGCGCCCCGGCGCTTTCCCTTAGTCTGTTCGGGCTCGTGGCGGTTCGCATCTGGATCCAATGCAATCTCTACGACCGCTACCTCTCCACCGATTCGGGCATCGTCACCATAGCGTCGAACCTGTTTCGCGTCATGGTCATCCTCGCCCTCATCTCCCTCGTCATGAAACGCGAGTTCACCGAGCGCGCCCGCAGCCGCCTGTTCGCCGCGTCGATAGCGGCCATGACCCTTGCGAGCGCGCTCTTCCTCGCCAACACGGCGGCCCCCTCCCCTTCGCTGCTGTGGACCGCATGCCTTCTGGCCGGGTTCGGCATCGCCTGGGGCGGCGGGCGGTGGATATGCCTGTACGTGCGACTTTCGACCGACGAGGCCCTGTTGTACGCGTTCGCCTCGCTCGGAGCGAGCGCGCTGGTCGGATTCCTCCTTGGGCTCATGCCCGAGAACGTCACCTATCTCTTGGCCATGCTCATGCCGCCGCTTTCGTATCTGGCCTACGAACGGGCCGAGAGGTTTCTCGACGAGCGGAACCTCGACGCCCCACGCGACACCGTGTACGACGAGGAGCCGCGCTCGACGTTCGTCCGCCTCATATTCGGCATCGTCCTGTTCAACCTCGCGCTCGGCATGGCCAGAGGGTTTCCCCACGGCTCGTCCATCGATCTTCCCACGCCTTTTCAAGCGATCCATCAGGCGTCTGTCGCCATCCTCTGCGCATACGTGATCTGGCGAGCGCTCGTTGCCAAAAGAAGGCTGGGGTTCTCGGCATTGTGGAACGTCTCGATGACCTTCATCGTCTTGGGAGCGCTCACGTTGGCCGCCGCGCAGCCGAACGTGGAGCCTTGGGGTGCGGCAGCGGTGGCGGTGGCGAACACCTTCGCCGTCGGGCTTCTGTGGTTCAGTTGCTACGATCTCGCCCGCCACACGAGTCTGCCCGCCCCCATTGTGCTGGGTCTGGCGTGGGTCGCCCATATCGCGCCGCGCGAGACGGGCCGAGCGCTCATCTGGGCCGCCGAGCCCCGCACCGAAGCGGCGATGGCCGTCGCCGCCGTCATCGTTCTTCTGCTGGCTGCGAGCATGGCTTTCCTCCTCAGCGATAAAACGCCCGTTGCCCGTCCCCTGTTCGCCGAACTGCTCCATCCGAGCGATCAGGTTCGAACCGCTCAGGCGGCGTTCGGCTCCTCGAAGAAGGAGCCCCCTGCGCTGACCGACCCCCTCGATGCGAAACTCGCTTTGCTACGGGAAAGGCGCTTCCTCACCGAACGCGAATGCGAAGTGGTCCGCCACCTGGCGCAGGGCCGTAGCAAGACCGCCATTGGCGAAAAGCTGTTCATTTCCGAAAACACCGTGCGCACCTACGTGAAGAACATCTACGGCAAGCTTGACATTCACAGCAAGCAGCAGCTTCTCGACCTGCTCGACACAATGGACCAACACTGAACGGACATCTTGACGTCAAGGGCGACCCTACCCCGTCCCTCGCGGACTTCCACGCCCGCGCAGCGACCGAACGCGCCGGATCGCCCATCCTCCCGCAGACCCCGCCTTTCGCCCGCTCACTCCCCTTCGATGCCGCGCTCGCGGCCGTATGCGGCGATTTCAGAGAGGAAAGCCTCACCGTATCGAGCGAGCTTCGTAGCCCCCACGCCGCTGACCTCGAGGAATTCGTCGTCGGTGGCGGGCAGCTTCGCGCACATGTCGCGCAGGGCCGCATCGGAGAACACGATGTAGGGCGGCACTTCGGCCGCATCGGCGATGCGCTTGCGCAGGGCGCGCAGCCGTTCGAACAGCGCAGGGTCGGCCTCGGAGGACGCCGCGGAGCCGGAACCGCCGAACACCCGCCCCGCGCCCGCACCGGTGCGGGCGGGCTTGCGCGCCACGCGTTTCATCTCCAACTTGAAGCCCTCGCCGCCCACCTCGCGGAAGCGCGCGCCCAAGCCCACTACCGGGTACGATCCCTCCGTGATGTCGAGGTAGCCCGCCGCCGCCAGAAGCTCGATGACCTCTTTCAGCTGCGCGGCGGGCGCGTCGGCCGTGCCGTAGCTGGCCGCCGCGTCAAGGCGCAGCTCCCGCACCTTCGCGGTGTCCGCGCCGCGCACCACGTCGGCCACGACGCCCTTGCCGAACCGCCCGCGCAGCTCGTGCACGCACCGCACCACGGCCCGCGCCATCTCGGTCACGTCCACCGCCTCGAAGTCTCCCGAGCAGTTAGAGCAGCAGGTTCCGTCGGCCTTCTCCACCGAGGCGGACCCGCCGTTCGCGCCGCTTTCCTCGGCGGCTCCCCCTTCCGCCTCCTCCTCCCGCTCGCGCTCCCCGAAATACTCCAGGATGTACTTGCGCAGGCAGCCCGTCGTCAGGCAGTAGCCGCACATCGCCTCTAAGAGGCGGCGACGCGAGGCACGCACGACATCGACCTCCACAGGTGAAAGCTCCTCGTTGCCCAGCTCCCGCTCGATGAAGAAGCGGCAGGTGGATACGTCTCCGTCGCTCCAGAACAGCAGGCACTCGCTCGGTTCGCCGTCGCGCCCGGCGCGGCCCGCCTCCTGGTAGTACGCCTCGATGGATCCGGGCATGTTGTGGTGGATGACGTAGCGCACGTTCGATTTGTCGATGCCCATGCCGAACGCGTTCGTGGCCACCATCACCGGCGCGTCGTCGGCGATGAACGCGCGCTGGTTCTCCTGCCGCTCGGCCGTGGAAAGCCCCGCGTGGTAGCGCGTCGCGCGCACGCCGGCCGCCACCAGCGCTTCGTGCAGCTTCTCCACATCCTTGCGCGTGGAGCAGTAGACGATGCCGCTTTCCGCGGCGTGTTCCAGCGCGTAGGAGGCGATGCGGGCCAGCTTGCGCTTCGGCTCCAAGCGCTCCACGCCGAAGAAGAGGTTCGGGCGGTCGAACCCGGTCACCGCCTCGTAGGGGTCGCGCAAACCCAGAAGGCGCACGATGTCGCGCCGCACGCGCGCGGTGGCCGTGGCGGTGAGCGCCGCGACGACCGGACGCGTGGGCAGCTGCGCGATGAAGTCGCCGATGGCGAGGTACGACGGGCGGAAATCCTGCCCCCACTGCGACACGCAGTGCGCCTCGTCCACAGCCACGAGCGGGACGCGCGCGGCTTGGGCGAACTCGAGGAAGCGCGGATCGGAAAGGCGCTCGGGCGCCACGTACATGATCTGGTAGGCCCCTTGCGCCGCACGGCGCAGCACGGTGGCCTGCTGGCCGGGCGTGAGCGTGGAGTTCAGATACGCCCCGCGCACGCCCGCGTCGATGAGCGCGCGCACCTGATCGCCCATGAGCGACACGAGCGGGCTGATCACAAGCGTGAGGCCGTCCAGCACGATGCCGGGCACCTGATAGCAGATCGACTTGCCCGCGCCCGTGGGCATGACCGCCAGCGCGTCGCGGCCGCCAAGGATGGCCGAGACCACGCCCTCCTGCCCCGGCCGGAAGCTTCCGTATCCGAAATGCCGCCGTAGCGCCTCCCGCGCCGCCTGTGCCGCCTCGATGCCCGCCATTCCCGCCCCTTTCGCTCGAACCCTGCCCGCCTCGATCATAGCACCCCGCCGCCCAGCCGCTCCTCCCGACGCGCTTTCTCCGCGATGTTCGCGGACGGCCTTGCACCGTGCGGGCCGATATGTATAATGAAGGCATCGGCGATGCCCGTGAGGTTGTAAGCTCCGGACGGGTGACGCTGGGTAGATTGGGCGGTTAGAGTTGCCTCTCTAGCCGCCTATTTTTTTCGCTTTCGCGCTGCCCTTCGTCTTCCGCCTTCGCCTCACCCAGTCGGCTGCCGCCATGAGAAACGACAGCACGGAGCATACTCCTGCGACCACGTTGAAACTATCCATAGGGTTCCTCCTCTCTCGAGGCGCCACCCGCCGGGCACGGACATCGCCGACGCGGAAGATTCTAACACGCAACCCCTGTCTTTTCCAGCGCAAATATAGCACTTGATCTGGGATTACTTTTTGCAAGCTTCATGCTTGAACCGCATTGGAATCGCGTGAGATCCGCAGGGACCCCGCGAAAGTCGCCCGCAAGATCCACGCGGCTTTCGCGCAAGGTTCCCGAATGATCCACCGGAGCGCGGATGCGGCCGCCCGCAGCGGCAAACACGGCCCCGAAGCCTTTCCGGAAGGCCCGTCAGCGACCCTGCAGCCGCTCCCATTCGCAGCGAGTTATGGAGTGGGCCAAATGGGGCATGGCGACGCCGCGGTAGTGCTTGGTGAACGTGAGGCGGTAGGTCATATCGTTGCGGGCGGCCACGCGCAGAGACGGCGCGTTCGTGTCGCGGATGATGGAGAACACCTCGTCGGCGCCCAGCTCGCGAAACGCGTAGTCGCGGCATGCGCGGGCCGCCTCGGTGGCGAAACCGCGGTGCCAGAACGCGCGGCAGAAGAGGTAGCCCACCTCGAGCACGCGCCGCCCGGCGCAGTCCTGCCACGTGAGGCCGCACTGGCCGACCATCTCGCCCGTCTCCTTGAGCGCAACCGCCCACAATCCGATGCCGTCGTCGCGATAGCGCGCCCGCTGCCTGTCAAGCCACTCCTGCGCCTCCGCATCCGAAAACGGGCCCTCGTAAGCGTACATGACCTCGGGATCCTGCAGCATCGAGCAGAGCGCGGGGAAATCGTCCTGGGTCATCTCGCGCAGGAGGAGACGGTCCGTCTCGAGCACCGCGCGCGGCCGGGGACGCCGTCCGTCCGCAACGCCGACGCGCGCCGCGGCGTCGTCGAGGGCCTTCTGCGTAAGGCGCTCCCCTGCCGGCACGTGCACCGCCAAACACGAGAAGCTGGGCTTGTCGGCCGTGAACAGCCCGAGGGCGCGCGACGCGGAGCGCACGTCGTCCTTCGTCATGCCCGCGCGACGCAGGGGCGACGCCACGCCCAGTTCGGCGAGTGCGCGAAAGCCCGGTCTGCGCGCGGGGTCGTCGCTCGCGTTCGTGCCATCGGCCAGCACTTCATAGCCGTCGGCCGCCATGCGCTCGCGGATGGTCGAGAAGATGAAGCGCTTGCAGCGGTAGCAGCGGTCGGGCCCGTTCGCGCACACCTCGCCCCGCGCGAGCACGTCGGCGTCGATCAGCTCGAAATCGGCTCCCAGATCGGCGGCCAGCCGCCGCGCGTCGGCGATCTCGAAAGCGGGCTGGAAGGCCGTGCGCACGGCGTAGGCCTTCACGGCGCAGCCCGCCCGCAGCGCTGCCGCCAGCAAATACGACGAGTCGCACCCGCCCGAGAACGCCACCGCAAACCGCGGCGTGCGCGCGAGAAACGCCACCAGCGGCTCGACCCCCGCCTCTTGGCCGGGACCCACCGAACGCCCGCCTTCCGCACGCTTCGTCATGTCCGCTCCTTCTCTCGCCGCACCTGCCGCACCTCGCCGTCTCCGAAACCGAGTCGCGCGGCGCACCCGCACAAGCCCTCGCCCCGGCAAGCCGTCGAAGCCGATATCCGCGCCCGCCCTCGCCAAACCGTTCGAGAAGGTGTCTTGCGATATCGAGTATCATGGAACTGTACCACATTCCGACAAGCGCCCGTGACATTACGACAACGCATGCACGCCAGGAGGACCACCGTGACCGAAGAGCGTTTGACAGAAGACCTGCTCGCACGACTGCTCGCGGCGGCAAGCCCGAAGGCATACCTCGACGAAGGGACCACGTTCGACCGCAGCCTCTCCAACTACCTGCACGAGCTGCTAGCCGCGAAGGGAATCAAACGTGCCGAAGTGGTGCGCGCCTCCGGGCTCAATCCGACAGTGGTCTACGATATCTTCGCCGGAAAGAGCCGTCCCGGCCGGGACAACGCCATCATGCTCGCATTCGGCGTTCGCTGCACGCTGCGCGAGGCCCAGCGGCTGCTGCGGCTGGCAGGAGTGGCCGAACTGTGGCCCAAGGTGC
Source organism: Rubneribacter badeniensis (assembly GCF_002899695.1). Lineage (GTDB taxonomy): Bacteria > Actinomycetota > Coriobacteriia > Coriobacteriales > Eggerthellaceae > Rubneribacter > Rubneribacter badeniensis. The sequence goes on along the minus strand of NZ_PPEL01000001.1, from coordinate 55,797 downwards.
GCCGCGACGCCATCATCGCATGGTGCATGGATCGCGGGCTCACCCGCACCGCCTGCGATGACGAGCTGTGGCGCTTCGGCGAGAAGACGCTGCTCGGCACAAACGCGCTCAGGTGAGACGCATGCACGGCCCGCACCGGACCCTTCGCAGCCCGATTGAAAGACCCTGCGCCCGCTTCGCAGCGTCGGCGTCATCCCAGTGGCGGGAGAAATTCAGTTGCGGGCTGAGGAACGACGGACGAAGTCCGTCTACAATCTGGCTCATCACCTTTCCGGAGACCGCTTCGACCGAAGGCGGCTCCGCGGCGTCTGCGACCGCGAGCGTCCGGCGCGGGAGGTGATTCCGAAACACATGCCGAGAACGAGGATAGCCAGGTTGAACGAGGAGCGGGTCATGCACGCGATGGGCATCGATGATGCTTATCGGGTGGAGCGCGTGCTCGCCGAAGGGCGCACAGGAACAACGGAACGCGTGACCATCGACGGGTCGGGCCCGTTCGTGCGCAAGAAAATCCCCTCTTCGTTTGCGAACCGCGGCGCGTGGGCCGCGCTCGCGGAATGCGCCTGCCCGCGTCTGCCGCGGGTGGCGGCCACCTACGAGATGCCCGACCGGTTCGCAGTCGTCTACGATTATGTTCCCGGCGACACGCTCGAGCACGCGATGGCCGCTCGCGGGCGCTTCTCGCCGCAGGAGGCGGTGCAGGTGGTGCGCGACCTCTGCGAGGCGACCGCCGACCTGCACGCGCACGGGATAGTGCACTGCGACATCTCGCCCGCCAACGTCATCCTCGCAGCCGACGGGGCGCACCTCATCGATCTGGGGATAGCGCGTTCGATCGGCCAGAATCCCACCGACGATATCGGATCCTTCGGCACCTGGGGCTTCGCCGCGCCAGAGCAGTACGGCTTCGCGAACGTCGATGGACGCACCGACGTCCACGCCCTCGCCTGCGTGCTGGGCTATCTGCTCACCGGAGCCAAGCCCGACAACGACGCCTACAATCGGCTGCTCTCGGATGCCGCAACGGTGCCGCCCGCCCTCGCCGACGTCGTACGACGGGGAAGCGCTTTCGAGCCGAGCATGCGCTGCCAGACCCCCGCCGAGCTCGCCGACGCCGCCGAACATGCTTTGGACGCAGCAGCTACGACGAGCGTCCCGAGCGCTTCGAGCGTGACGACTCCGCAGGGAGCTCCCGCCGACGCGCCGAACGCGCGGTCGCGCTCTTCCGCATCGCAGACCCGACGCCATAAAATCGCACGAGGGGTTGTTATCGGGGTTGCAGCTATCGCAATCGTCGCAGCGGGTATCGCGATGATCGCGCTCGGCGTGAAACCCCTCTTGGACAGACTCAGCCTTCGACACATAGGCACCGAGGTCGAAAACACTTCGGAAATCCGCTCGGAAAGCTCATCGAGCAACCCCTTCGACCAAAATCCCGCCGATGTCACAGGAGGCGCCACATCGACTTCCGGACTGCTTGAAGTTGCCGAATCGGGGTGGTGTGTCGAATCTTCAGGTTATATATGCTACGGTGTGGGAATCTACAACAACACGTCCGAATTCGCCATCACCTACCCCGGCGTAACGATAACCGGCCGAGACGAAAACGGGAGCATCCTCTTTTCCCAAGATCAGATCGTTTCCGTTGCTCAACCGGGTCAAACACTCTATTTCGGAGGCATTGCCGGCAACGGCACGGCACCGGACTTCGTGGAGTTCGCCCCCATAGAACCTCATGACTGGGCTTTATCCCAACCAACAGGCACCGAGCCAACCTTTCAAACGAGCAACGTTTCCGCAGTGCCCGACGGCTTCGGCGGCGTGAACTTCACTGGCGAGGCCTCCCTGGAAAGCGGCGAGTACGAAAGCGCCGGCATGGGGCAGATAGCCGTAACGGTAATTTTGCGCGACGAATCAGGGTACATCGTCTATGGCGCAATCGGTTTTGCCAACCGCCCGACAGCAGAAAGAAGCGTCTCCTTCGAAGTCGCCGGCGGCAAAGTGCCTGCCTACAGCAGCATCGACGTGTATGTGCAGGTGTGGTGAGAGCCGCAAAGCCGCCTTCGATTCTTCCCCGCCCCCCTCAAAATTCAGTTGGCAACTGAGGAAATCGAGCTGGTATTTGCCTATCGTAAAAGCGCTCCCCAAAACCGCAAGGCATATTCCAAAGCAAAAGAGAGGCCGGATTATGAAGAAAAGGGTTTCCGTAGTCGCATCATTTGCGCTGTCTGCCATCATGGCAATGGCACTTGCATCATGCAGCAACACGGCAATCGACCAGTCATCATCAGCGCAAAAAGAGCAGCTTTCAGAAGGCCCGTCTGCCGCAAGGCAAGACGCAATGGAAATCAAACCTTCTCCGGACAAATACACTTGGTACGTTAAAAACTACAAGGGAATGAATGCCGCTTCGGTAGGATATGAATCGATGGCGGGTGATCGGCGAGATGCATACGGAGATGCGAACGTCAGAATCGTATTCGTTTCGAGCGACGGGACCTACCTTGACCCCGGCAACAACGAGCAGTTGGCTGAATATGTCGTAACCGGCCAGAACCTCGCTCCCAACACGGAAATCAAACTCACATATGCAAAAGATCCGGACGGAGGGGAATACAGCAACCTCGTAGATGTCGCCAATTACAACGACATAGTGCTTGCCGTGGAGAAACCGGGGCAAAGCAAGGCTATTGATGTCAACCTGACGCCGATACTTCCTTCCCCCGACAAGTACGTCCGTTATGTGAAAGATTACGTCGGAATGAACGTCGCCTCTGCCGGATACATCTCCATGGCCGGAGATTACCGCGACTACTATGGCAAAGGAAACGTGAAACTTGAACTTGTCTCCGACGACGGATCCTACATCGACCCCTCCGACATAGAGATGATGAGCCAATACGTCGTTACCGGGCAGAGCATTGAGCCAAATACGGAGATATCCATGACTTTTGGAACGGATTCCGAAGGAAAGGAATACGACAGCCTCGTTGCCACGCAAAGCGTCCAGTCCATCACGCTCAACGTCGCAAAACCACGTTAGCAAGCGACCGGCGTTGATGCCCATCAGGCAAAGGCCCCGTTTAGAGAGGATGGAGGATTGGGATATGGACGATCAAAGAGTTCCAGACAGCGCGCTCGCCCCCAAACCGCAGAGCGAAACGGACAGAGGGGCTGCGTCCGCGAACGCTTCGGCCGCAATCCCCGGATCCCCCATCGGGCAAAGCAGACACAACGACGAAGCGGAAGAGTTCGCATACGCGGTCATCCGGCGCGCAGTTTCGCTCACAGGCGTGAAAATCGATCGCGCCGCATTTCTTCGCGCGGAATTGAAAAAGCACAGTCCCTCCACCGATCCCGACCTCGCCATCGCCACAAGCCCGATCTCTGCCGGTGCCGCCCCTCAAGAAGTCGATGCAGCTGCGCGCGCTGTCATCGATTTCGAAACGAGGAAGTGCGCTGCGATTTCCTTCGCAGCGGGCATTCCCGGCGGCATAGCACTTGCAGGGACGGTTCCCGCAGACCTCGCACAGTATTTCGCGCACGTCATGCGCGTCGAGCAGAAACTTGCCTATCTGTACGGCTGGCAAACCTTCCTTGACAGCGACAACGAGATAGACGACCAAACCATTCTGGAACTCGTCATCCTCATGGGTGTGATGCTTGGTGTCGGAGGCGCAGCATCCCGGGTCACAAAGTTCGCAACAGATGTCGCAAAAGCCAGCGTCGCAAAGGCGATAGAAAGACAAGCCCTCACGAAAACGTCATGGTACCCTTTGGCGAAAAAAATCTTGCGGGCGATAGGCGTCAACCTCACCAAGAACGCGCTTTCCAAAACAGTCAGCAAGATCGTTCCCGTGATAGGCGGAGCCATATCGGGTGGATTGACGTACGCATCGTTCAAACCAAGCGCCGAGCGTCTGCGCAGGCATCTTCGCGCACTCCCCCTCTCCGGCATCGATCCGAACACTTCAAACGCAAAGCCTGGCGAAGCGACAGCGGTTCTGGCCGAAGCGCCAAAAACAACAGGTGAAGCCTTTTCGTCTTTGAGGAAGCGAGGCGAGTAAAACCCCATTGAGCACGAATCCACCCTGCGATGGCTTCGGCCCGCCCCTGCTTTTCATCCAAAGCCCCATCCCCTCATGCGAATCGCACCCTAGACAAATTCGCCGAAAGCACGGCCTCTTCGTTACGTCGCTGCCGAAAGCAGGAGCCGCGGCCAAGCGGCACATGCCATAGGCTAACCCTCTTCCCCGCCCTGGCCGGAAGATTCCTCCTGCGCTCGCCATGCGTCCACCTTCGCGTTGATGTCCTTCCCGAACGCTTGCAGGAAGGGAATCCAATCGTCGAGCACTCTGCGGGCACAGTCGAGTGCGAACTCGGCGTTGTAGTTGTGGGAAAGCTCGTTACGCACAAGGCGCATCTCGTTCCAGCGCGCGTCATCCTCGATGATGCCGTTGTAAGCCGCCTGCTCGATGGCCTCGCGGGGACTCCCCTTCGCCCAGTCGACGATGCCGTAGCGCTGGATCAGCACGTCTTTCATGAGCTTCCATGAAAGGTCGAAGGCGAGCTTGAACTTGCTGAGCAAGCCGGAGAGCACATAGGTGTCTTCGAACACAGGCTTGTCGTACGCTTGGCCAAGCTCCCAGATCAAGCCGTTAAGATTGGCCAGACGATCCGTATAAGACGATTCCGTCACGGTCGATCGCCTCCTTCAGCATTGGGCTCACCAGCCCGTTCATGCGAACGATATCCCACTTCTTGAGCGTCGGGAGCGCCTCGAGGTCGTCCTGCAGGGCATCCCAATCGCGAACCGTCCAACCCCTGCCAGGCCATACGGCGATATCGATGTCGCTTGTAGAATGCGCCGCGCCTTTCGCGAAGGAGCCGAACAGAACAGCCGCCGCGATGTTGCGCTTCCTCATGCACGACACAGCCGCCTCAAGGAGGGAATCTATGTCCCGTCTTCCTTCCACAGCTCCCTCACACATTGAACTTGAAGTGCATCACGTCGCCGTCCTGCACGACGTAGTCCTTGCCCTCTTGGCGCAGCTTGCCGGCCGCACGGCACCCGGCCTCGCCGCCCAGCTCCACGTAGTCGGTGTAGGCGGCCGTCTCGGCCTTGATGAAGCCGCGCTCGAAGTCGGTGTGGATGACGCCGGCGGCTTGCGGCGCTTTCGCGCCGATGGGGATGGTCCACGCGCGCGTCTCCGTCTCGCCGCTCGTGAAGTAGCTCTGCAACCCCAAAAGCTTGTACGCCTCGCGCACGAGGCGCGCAAGGCCGCTCTCCGCAAGCCCCATGGCCTCCAGGTACTCCTTCGCCTCGGCGGGGTCGAGCTCGGCCAGGTCGGCCTCCACCTTCGCCGAGATGGGCACCGGCTGGCAGCCGTCGATCTCGGGCAGGTCGGCGTCCAGCTGGTCCTCGTCCACGTTCGCGATGTAGAGCATCGGCTTCATCGTGAGCAGATGCAGGTCGTAAAGGGCTTCGCGCTCCTCGTCCGTCAAATCGAGCGTGCGCGCGCGATGGCCCTCGTTCAGCCCTTCCAGCGCCTTCTTCGCCGCGGCCAGCTTGGCCGCGCCCGCCTTGTCGCGCTTGGCTTCCTTCTCAAGGCGCGGGATGGCCTTCTCCACCGTGGCCATGTCGGCCAGCACCAGCTCGGTCTTGATCGTCTCCACGTCGGACTGCGGGTCAACGCGCCCCGCCACGTGCACCACGTCGGGGTCGCCGAAGAAGCGCACCACCTCGCAGATGGCGTCCGTCTCGCGGATGTTCGCCAAAAACTGGTTGCCCAGCCCCTCGCCCTGGCTCGCGCCCGCCACGAGCCCTGCGATGTCCACGAACTCCACGGTGGCCGGCACGATGCGCGCCGGATGGTCGATGGCGGCCAGCGCGTCGAGCCGCGCGTCGGGCACGGGCACCACGCCCACGTTCGGTTCGATGGTGGCGAACGGGTAGTTGGCCGCAAGGCCGCCCTTGTTGGTGAGGGCCGTGAACAGCGTGGACTTGCCCACGTTGGGCAGGCCGACGATACCGATGGATAGCGACATGAGAGTTCCTTTCGAAAGACACCGCTTCATGATAGCACCCCTTCGCCCGTGCGGGCGAAGGGGTGCGTCCGGCTACATCACGAAGAAGCCGAACTGCTGGGCCACGTACGCGATCAAAATGACCGTCACCAGCACGGGTGCGATGTACTTGATCATAACGACGAACAGCTTCTCGGACTTGAACGGCCCGGACGACTTCACCTCGTCGACGACCACCTTCGGCTTCACGATCCACCCCACGAACACGCACGCCATCAAAGCTGCGATGGGCATCATCACGGAGTTCGAGATGAAGTCAAGGAAATCGAGGATGGCCGTTCCCTCGCCGAACGGCTGGATGAACGACAGCTGGTTGTAACCGAGATTCACCACCACGGCCGCACAGGCGATGAACGCCACCACGGCGGCGAACGCCTTGCGGCGGCTCCACCGCAGCGAATCCGCCACGATGGACACGCACGTCTCGGTGAGCGATATCGCCGAAGTGAGCGCCGCGAAGATCACCAGCAGGAAGAACAGGAACCCGACGAGCACCGCCACGTCCCCCATGCGGTTGAAGATGTCGGGCAGAATGACGAACATGAGCGACGGGCCCGATTTCGCCGCCACGGCCTCGCTCGACCCCATAGCCGCGAACGCCGTGGGCACGATCACCAAACCGGCCAAGAAGGCGAAACCGGCATCGAACAGCTCGATGCGGCGCACCGACTGCTCCAAATTGTCCTTCTTGCCGAGGTACGAGCCGTAGGTGATCATGATGCCCATCGCCAAGCTCAAGCTGTAGAACATCTGCCCCATCGCCGCGATCACCAGCTCGGGGCCGAACTTGCTCATGTCGGGCGTCAGGTAGTACGCCAAGCCGTCGAGCGCGCCCGGCATCGTGAGCACGTACGCCGCCAAGCCGATCGTCATGAGGATGAGGATGGGCATGAGAACCTTGTTCGCCTTCTCGATGCCGCCTTTCACGCCAAGGCCCACGACAATGAACGTCGCCGCCAAAAACAGCAGCATCCACAGATAGCTTTCGGGGTTGTTCGACGTGAAGCTGGCGAAATACGCGCCCCCATCGGCCAGCGCGGCCGGACCATCAAGCAGATAGGCCGCCGCGTACTTCGTCACCCAGCCGCCGATCACGCAGTAATACGGCACGATGACGAACGGGATAACGGACGTGAAGAAGCCGATGAACGCGTATTTCTTGCTCAGCGTCCTGAACGCTCCGATGGCGCTCTGCCCCGTCTTGCGGCCGATGGCCACCTCCAGCATCATGAGCGAGAATCCGAACGTCACCACGAGCACCATATAGGTGATGAGGAACGCCCCGCCGCCGTATTTCGCCGCCAAATAGGGGAAGCGCCACAGGTTGCCCAAGCCCACGGCGGACGCCGCCGCCGCCAAAATGAACGCCCACTTGCTCGACCAGAGCGAGCGCAGGGGCGCGCCGGTTGAAGCCATCGCGAAAAACCTCCATGTCGAAACGAAACCTGCAAGGAAAGGCGCCGCGGCTCCGCCGCGGCAAAAGCGGAAGGGGCGCTTGTTCGCAGCCCGCCTCCGCATCATGGCCCGAAACAGTAATTGTAACGGCAAACGACCCGATTGCGGCGATGTTTTTTTCACACGGGCGACAACGCGACCCGACAGAGCAGACATCGTCACGCTATCATGATGCGCGAAGGAAAAGACGGACAAGGAGAACCCACCCATGTGCGGCATCTGCGGATTCACCGGCGCCTCGCAAGGCGACCTGCCCATCCTGAAGGCCATGTGCGACATCATGGCGCATCGCGGCCCCGACGGCGAGGGGCAGTACCTCGACGGAGGCGTGGCACTGGGGCACCGGAGGCTGTCGCTCATCGACCTCGAAGGCGGCAACCAGCCGATGGTGCGCGCCGACGGCGGCCGCGACGCCCGCACCACCTCGCCGGCGCTCGCGCTCGACGGCACCCCGCTCGCGGGAGCGGAGGACGCGGCGGCCACCGGACAGTACGCCATCGTGTTCAACGGCGAGATCTACAACTACCGCGACCTGCGCGCCGAGCTGGAGGCGCAAGGCTGGGCGTTCAAGACGCACTCAGACACCGAAGTGCTGCTCACGGGCTACCTCGCCTGGGGCGAAGACGTCCTTTTGCGGCTGCGCGGCATGTTCGCGTTCGCCATCTGGAACCGCGAGACACGCGAGCTGTTCTGCGCGCGGGATTTCTTCGGCATCAAACCGTTCTACTACACGGTGCAGAAGGGGAAAGGCGGCAGCGCGGATGCAACGGCGGGCGAGAGCGCCGAGGCGGGCAGCGCAACGGCATGCGCGGGCGCGGCTGACGGCAGCGCGGGGACCAGCGCGGCAACCGCCCCCCGATTCATCTTCGCTTCCGAGATCAAGTGCATCCTGGAGCACCCCGCCTACGAGCGCAAGCTCAACGAGGACGCGCTGGAGCAGTACCTGTGCTTCCAGTTCAGCGCGCTCGACGAGACGTTCTTCAAGGGCATCTTCAAGCTGCCCCCGGCGCACTGCCTCACCGTACGCGCCGACGGCACCGTCGAGATGCGCCGCTACTGGCGCCCCGCCTACGATTTCGACGAGCGGCGCAGCCGGAAGGACACCGTGGATGCCATCGACAAAGCGCTGCGCGAGAGCGTTCGCTACCACAACGTGGCCGACGTGGAGGTGGGGTCGTTCCTTTCGAGCGGCATCGACTCCAGCTACATGGCGGCGTGCCTGGCGAAGGAGAACCCGGACATCAAGACGTTCACCGTGGGCTTCGCCGAGTACGAGGACGAGCGCGACGAGATCAGCTGGGCGCGTGAGCTGGCCGACGAACTGGGCATCGAGAACGACTCCAAGCACATCGGCGAGGACGAGTACTGGGAGAGCCTGCCGCGCGTGCAGTGGCACATGGACGAACCCTCGGCCGACCCGAGCGCCGTGGCGCTGTACTTCGTGGACCAGATCGCCGCGAAGCGCGTGAAGGCGGTGCTGTCCGGCGAAGGGGCCGACGAGTTCTTCGGCGGCTACCGCATCTACCAGACGCCGTTCGCCAACGAGAAGCTGGCCTGGGTGCCGAAGGGCCTGCTGCGCGGCGCGTCGAAGGCGGCCCGCGCGCTCGGCGTGCGCGGCGCGAACTACCTCGAGCGCGCGAGCGAGACGCCCGAGGACTGGTACTACACGAACGCGAACGGCGTGGCGTTCAGCCCCGAGGAGCGCGAGCGGCTGCGCGCCGGCAAGCGCGCGGCGGGCACGGACGCAAACGCGGGTTCCGCTGCGGGTGCCGCCGCAGGCGCGGCCGTCCCCACGCCGCAAAGCCTCACCGCCCCCGTGTACGCCGAGGTGGCACACCTCGACGAGACGACGCGCATGCAATACGTGGATTTGCACTTCTGGCTGGTGGGCGACATCCTGCTGAAAACCGACAAGATGTCGATGGCCCACTCGCTGGAAAGCCGCGTGCCCTTCCTGGACACGCAGGTGTTCGACGTCGCGCGCACCGTGCCGCTTGCGCTCAAAGTGAACGCCGAGCAGACGAAGATCGCCCTGCGCGAGGCGTCCGAGCGCGCCATCCCGCACGACTGGGCGCAGAAGGAGAAGCTGGGATTTCCCGTGCCCGTGGTGAACTGGTTGCGGCAGGATCGCTATTACGCCCTGCTGAAGGAGTGGTTCACCGGCCCGGAGGCAGAGGCGTTCTTCAACACCGACGAGCTGGTGCGGCTGCTCGACGAGCACAAGGCCGGCGCCGACCGCTCGCGCAAGATCTGGATCGTCTACATGTTCCTCATGTGGTACCGCATCTACTTCGTGAACCGCACCGTGCCCGAAAAACCCGCAGCATGAAAGAAGGCTCTTCGCGGGGCCTTCTTCGTCAGGCGAGCTTCGACGCGTCGACGGCCACGAGGTGGCCGTGCTCGTCCTCGAACACGCACAGGCCGCCGTCGCGGCTCTCGTACAGATGCCGGAAGCGGGCGAAGCGCTCGGCTCGCGTCGGCGCGGGCGCGGGCAGGACGCCTTCGCCCGCGGGAGAGAAGCCTTCCGGCTCTTCCGCAGAACCCTCCGGATCCTCCACGCCCCCCTCCCCGCCGTCTGCGGCGCCTTCGACGGCCTCTCGAACGGCCTCCTGCACGAACGAGGAACCCGAAACGGAGCAAGGAGGCACGCCCTCGCCCAGCCCCCAAGACTCAGGCCCTTCGCCCTCCGGCATCGCCGCCGAAGCGATGCGCGCTGCGGACGGCTCTTCATTCGCCTCAGCTTCAACCACGGCACTTGGCTCCTCCCCCGCGGCACCTTCGACCGTCACGGCTCCTGCATCCGCAGACCCCTCGTCCCGCGCATCCGTCGCAACCTCCGAGGCGTCGTCATCTGCGACAGCCTCCTCGCCGCGTGCGCCGTCAAGCGCTGCAGCGGCAAGGCCGCCTTCGAACACTTCCATCCCCGATGCCATCATCTGCGCTGACGACGTTTGAAAGCCGACCCCTAAGCGAGAGCGCAACGACAGGTTCGACTGGGCGATGGACGCAAGCTCGCTTCCGCGCTCTGCGAGCGCTTCGTCGTCTGCCCGCTCCAAAAGCCTGCCGATCTCGAGCACGCGGCTCCACGAGCGGGCGTCCAGATCCTCTTTCAAGGACACGATCCTCTCCACCTCGCGCGCCACGCGCTTTTCCGTTGAACCACCGAACATGCAAGCCGCCTTTTCTTGGAAGGCCCTATTGTAGCATGTCAGTAGATGACCCTCCAGAAGACCAATCCCTGAGCAGGGGCGTTCTCGCCCGCCGCGCGACGATCGCGCGCCTCGAGCACCTCTTTCACCCAGGCGGCGTCGCGTTGCCCCCGGCCCACCATCACGAGCGTGCCCACGACGGTGCGCACCATCGAGTGCAGAAACGCGTTGCCCACCACCTTGATGGCCATGATGTTCTCGCCCATCACCGTCTCGGGATGGAATGATATCTCGCGGATGTTGCGGTGCGTCGGCTTGCCTTCAGCAGAGGCCGCCATGCAGAAGCTCTTGAAGTCGTGCTCGCCGAGCAGATGGCGCGCCCCGGCCTCCATGGCCGTGATGTCCAGCCCACCGGGCACGAACCACGAGAAGTCCTTCATGAAGATAGGGCTCGTCGAGTCCACGCACAGATGATAGTGGTACTCGCGCGCCTGGGCGTCGAAGCGGGCCGAGAAGCCGGGCTTCTTCGGCTCCACCTCCCGCACGGTGACGGCGTCGTGCGTGAGCGCGTTGAGCGAGCGGCGCAGCGAGGGAAGCGAGCGCCCTCCCAGATCGAGGTCGTTCACATCGAAGCTCACCACTTGGCCGAGCGCATGCACGCCGGCATCGGTGCGCCCGGCGCACGTCGTCTCCACATCGCGCTTGAACAGCAGTCGCAAAGCGTCTTCAAGATCGCCTTGCACGGTCAGCTGCCCAGGTTGCCGGGCGAACCCGGCGAACGGCGCGCCGTTGTAGGAGAGCGTGAGCGCAAGCGTGTGCTCGCGGACGGGTTTGTCGGCAACGGCCGCATGCGCGTCATCGCGCTCGCGCGCTGCGTTGGCCGAGGGAATGGGTGTCATGGTATGCGTATTCATAGCCCGTAATGATAAACGAAGCGGCTCGATCCGCAAGACCGAGCCGCCCGCCGCTTGCCAAACTGTTATATGCGCGCACAGGTCGTTCGCAACGCCAGCGGGAAGCGTTGCGGCGCTTCGCAGCGCCAAACCGCTCCCCCGTCCGTCTCGGAACGGCAGACCCTTACGAGGCTCGCCACACCTGGGTTCCGAAAAGCTCCTGAAGCTCGGAGCGCATGATGGGGCTGCGGGAGTCCACCGACACAGGCAGCTCGGCGCGGAACTTGTGGCCGTCGTTCTGCTGAACGAACAGCACTACCCCGTCCCGCCCCGGATACGAGCGCAGGATGCGGTTGAGCCGCAGCGACTTCGCCTGGTCGAAGTCGGCCATGGGCACGCGCAGCTCAAGGTGCGAGGGGCGCGCGTCGGCATCGCTCAATTCGATGGCCTCCACCTCGAACGCCATGATCTGGTTGCCGCGGTCGTTGTGCTCGAACTTGCCCTTGACCTTCACGATGGCGTCTTCCTGAATGGCCTCGGCGTTCTCGTCGTACTTGAAGCAGATGGCCTCGATGTGCCCCGTCGTGTCCTCCAGCGTGAACGTGGCCATCTTCGTGCCGCGTTTCGTGAGCTTCGTCACCACGTTCGAGATCATGCCCACGAACACCGCGGACTTGATCTCCTTCGTGCGCTCGGCCAAGTCGCCCAGCTGGTACTTCGTCATGCGCGCGATGGCGTTCTCGTACGGACGCAGGGGGTGATCCGAGACGTAGATCTTCATGATCTCCTTCTCGTAGGACAGAAGCTGGCGCTTCGGCCACTCGACGCCGTCCGGCTTCGGCACCTCCTCCTCGAAGCCCGAGTCGGGATCGTCGGCGAACAGGTCGAACATCGACACCTGGCCCCTATCGCGGTCCTTCTGGCGCTTGGAAGCGCTCTCAAGAAGCGGCGTCTCGTCCACGAAGTACATGAGCTGCTTGCGCGTGTAGCCCGTCGAATCGAACGCCCCGCCTTTGATGAGAGCTTCGAGCGTCTTGCGGTTGTAGCACTTCGCGTCGAGGCGGTTCACGAAGTCGTGCAGGCTCGTGTACGGGCCGTTGGCCTCGCGCTCGGCGATGATGGCCTCGGCCACGTTCGCACCCACGCCGCGCACGCCCACCAAGCCGAAGCGGATGCCGTCGTCGGTGGGCGTGAACTCCGCGTTCGAGGAGTTGATGTCCGGCGGCAGCACCGGCGTGCCGTTGTGGTTGCAGCTGGAAATGTAGCGGATGAGGCGGTCGGTGTTGCCCATGTAGGACGACAGCACGGCGGCCATGAAGTCGTTCGGGTAGTGCGCCTTCAGATACGCCGTGCGCATGACGAGGATCGCGTAGGCGGCCGAGTGCGATTTGTTGAACGCGTACTTCGCGAACTTCTCCGCATCGTCCCAGATCTGCTTGGCGATCTCGAGCGAATAGCCGTTCTCCACGGCGCCGGTGTTCCAATCCTCCTGCAGCGCACGCATGACGTCGAGCTTCTTTTTGCCCATGGCCTTGCGCAGCTTGTCGGCCTTGCCGGCCGAGAAGCCGCTCATGGCCATGGATATCTGCATGATCTGCTCTTGGTAGACCATGGTGCCGTACGTCTCCTCCAAGATGGGGCGAAGACGCTCGTCGTAGTAGTGGATGGCGGTCTTGCCGCTGGCCACCTTCACGTAGTCGTCTACCATGCCGGACTCGAGCGGGCCCGGACGGTTGAGCGCGATGGAGGCGACGATGTCCGAGAAGCGCGTGGGTGGCAGACGGGAGAACAGGCCCACGTACAGCGCGCCCTCCACCTGGAACAGGCCGTCCATGTTGCCGGAGCGCATGAGCGCGAACGCCTTCTCGTCGTCGATGGGGATCTCCTCGGGCACGATCTTCGTGCCGAAGCGCCGCTCAACATTGCGGCACGCCATCGTCAGCACGTCGAGCGTGCGCAGGCCGAGGAAGTCCATCTTCAGAAGCCCCAGATCGGGCGTGTAGTGGCCGTCGTACTGGGTGATGATGCCGCCGCCTTTGGTGTCGCGCTTCATGGGCACGTGGTCGCTCATGGGATCGCGGCAGATGATGGTGGCGCACGCGTGCACGCCCTCGCCACGTATATGGCCCTCGATGGAGCGCGCGGCGTCGATGATGACCCTCACGTCCTCTTCGGTCTCGTAGGCCTTCTTGAGGTCGGGGTTCGTGTCGAGCGCCTTGTCGATGGTGATGCCCAGCTCGTCGCCGATCATCTTGCAGATGCGGTCGCCCACGCCGTAGGGATAGTCCATCACGCGCGCGGCGTCGCGCACGGCGTTTTTCGCCTGGAGGGTGCCGAACGTGATGACCTGGGACACGTGGTCCTCTCCGTACACGTCCTTGATGTGGTTGATTACCTCTTCGCGGCGACCCTGCTCGAAGTCGACGTCGATATCGGGCATCTCCACGCGCTCGGGAGACAGGAAACGCTCGAACAGCAGTCCGTTCGAAAGCGGGTCGAGGGCGGTGATGCCCATGGCGTAGGCCACGATGGCGCCTGCGGCCGAGCCACGGCCCGGACCGACGCCGATGCCCTGGCTGCGCGCCCACTCGATGTACTCCTGCACGATGAGGAAGTACGCCGGGAAGCCCTGCTGGATGATGATGCCCATTTCGTAGTCGGCGCGCTCCTGAGCCTCCGGAGGCACCGGTTCGCCATAGCACTTGACGAGGCCCTCCTGCACGCGCTTGCGAAACCAGCTCTCCTCCGTCTCGCCCTCGGGCAGGGGGAACCGCGGCAGGATGGAGTCGCGCTCGAGCACGACGTCGCACTTCTCGGCCACCTCCACCGTGGTGTCGCACGCCTCGGGAAAGTCCTTGAGGGCTTCGCGCATCTCCTCCTCGGTCTTCATGTAGAACTGGTCGTTCTCGAAACGCAGCCGGTTCGTGTCGTTCACGGCCGCGCCCGAGCTGATGCACAGCAGGTAGTCCTGGGCCTTCGCGTCCTCTTTCGTGAGATAGTGGAAATCGTTCGTGGCGATGGTCTTGAGGCCGGCGGCTTTCGCCACGTCGGTGAGCATGTGGTTGAGCTCGGTCTGCGTGAATCCCGCATCCGTGCGGACACCCTGGTTCTGCAGCTCGATGTAGAAGTCCCCCGGATCGAAGCAGCTGGCGAACTTGTTGGCCCACGCCACCGCCTCGTCGAACTGGCGGTTGTCGAGCAGTTTCGGAATGATGCCCGCGATGCACGCCGACGAGCCGATGATGCCCTTGCCGTACTTCTGCAGCATGGAGAACGTGGTGCGCGGCTTGTAGTAGAAGTTATCGACGTGCGACTCGCTGACGAGCTTCACGAGGTTGTGGTACCCCTCGTTCGTCTTGGCCAGCAGAAGCAGGTGGTAGAGCTTGGGTTTGACGTCCTTACGCAGCTCCTCGTCGGTGGTGAAGTACACCTCGCAGCCGTAGATGGGCTTGACGCGCTTGCCCGTCTCGGCCTCCACCTTGTCGCACATCTCGCACAGCTGCGGCACGCCGGACATCACGCCGTGGTCGGTGACCGCGACCGCCGGCATGTCGAGATCGGCAGCGCGCCTGACCATGTCGTAGATGTGCGTGTGGCCGTCGAGCAGGGAGTACTCGGTGTGGTTGTGCAGGTGAACGAATGCCATATCTTGTGCCTCGAATCCGTCGCAGATGCGCTCTTGTGTCGTTGCCATGATACCAGCATCCCTTGTTCCCCGCATCGAACAAACGATGGTTTTCAAAAGAAGGTTGCGGACGGAGCGCCTCGCGCCCGTTGTCGCCCGAAAGACACGGTTTCGCGACCAAAATCGTGTCTTTCGGGCGACAACGGGCGCGAACGCAAGGAAGGCCCCCTCGCGGGAGCCTTCCTTCGCTTCTTTTCACAACCGCAGCGCATCGAACGCTCGCGTTGCCAAACGATCGCACGCTGCGGATCGTGGAGCGCTCGCGCCTTACGCGGCCTGGGCGACCTTGAGCTGGACGTCGCACCACGCCTTGTCGGCGGGAAGCGTCGTCTTGGCGGCCTCCTGCTCGGAGAGCGTCGCAAGCTCGGCCTCGATGGCTGCCAGGCGCTCGCGCACCTGAGCGACATCGATGTCGGCCGAGGGGAGCGCGCGGTCGGCGAGGATGATCACCTTGCCGTCGCCCACCTCCACGTAGCCGCCCTGCAAGGCGTAGCGCCTCACCTCGCCGTCGGCAGCGCTCATGCGCACCTCGCCGTCGGCCAGCACCGACACGAGAGGCGCATGGCCCGCGAGAAAGCCCATCTCGCCCTCGACGCCGGGCACGACGACCAGCGTCGCCTCCTCGGAGACGAGCCTGGCCCTCGGCGTCACGATGTCGCACATGAACCCAGCCATTTACGCTTCCTTCTTCATCTCTTCGTACGCTGCGTAGACGTCGTCGATGGAGCCCTTCAAGCGGAAGCACTGCTCGGGGATCTCGTCGCACTCGCCGTCCAGGATGGCGGCGAAGGAGCGGATGGTGTCCTCGAGCTTCACGTACTTGCCCGGCAGGCCCGTGAACTGCTCGGCCACATGGAAGCACTGGCCGAAGAACTGCTGCGCCTTGCGGGCGCGGTTCACGACGAGTTTCTGCTCTTCGGACAGCTCGTCCATGCCGAGGATGGCGATGATGTCCTGCAGGTCCTTGTAGTTCTGCAGAAGCTCCTGGATGCCCGTCGCCACGCGGTAATGCTCCTCGCCCACGATCTGCGGGTCGAGCGCGCGGGAGGTGGACTCCAGCGGGTCGACGGCCGGGTAGATGCCCAGCTCCGCGATGGAGCGGGACAGAACCGTCTTCGCGTCGAGGTGCGTGAACGTCGTGGCCGGCGCCGGGTCGGTCAGGTCGTCGGCGGGCACGTACACGGCCTGCACCGACGTGATGGAGCCGGTGGAGGTCGACGTGATGCGCTCCTGCAGATCGCCCATCTCGGTGGCCAGCGTGGGTTGGTAGCCCACGGCGGAGGGCATGCGGCCCAGAAGCGCGGACACCTCGGAGCCGGCCTGCGTGAAGCGGAAGATGTTGTCCACGAACAGAAGCACGTCTTGGCCCTGATCGCGGAAGTACTCGGCCTCGGTGAGGCCCGCGAGGCCCACGCGCAGACGCGCTCCCGGAGGCTCGTTCATCTGACCGTACACGAGGCAGGTCTTGTTGATGACGCCCGAGTCGCTCATCTCGAGGTACAGGTCGGTGCCCTCGCGGGTGCGCTCGCCCACGCCCGTGAACACCGACGTGCCGCCGTGCTCCTGGGCCAGGTTGTTGATGAGCTCCTGGATGATGACGGTCTTGCCCACGCCGGCACCGCCGAAGAGTCCCGTCTTGCCGCCCTTGACGAAGGGCTCGACGAGGTCGATGGCCTTGATGCCGGTCTCGAAGATCTCGGTCGTCGTGGTCAGCTCGTCGTAGTCGGGAGCCGGACGGTGGATGGGCATGTAGCCCGACACTTCGGGCATGGGCTTCTCGTCGACCGGCTCGCCCATCACGTTCCAGATGCGGCCGAGCGTCTCAGGGCCGACCGGCATCATGATGGGATGGCCCGTGTCGACGACCTCGAGCCCGCGGACGAGGCCGTCCGTCGAGCTCATGGCCACCGAGCGGACGAGGTTGCCCGGCAGGTGGGTCTCGACCTCGAGGACGACGTGAAGGTCGCCCGCGGAGGTCTTCGCATCAACCGTCAGCGCGTTGTAGATCGCCGGCAGCTGATCGGGAGGGAACTCGACGTCCACGACCGGGCCGACGATGCGCACGATGCGCCCCGCCGCGCCTTTGGTGGCTTCGAGCTCCTCCTTCGAAAACATGTGTTCAGCCATTTATTCCTCCAAAGCCGCTGCGCCACCGACGATCTCGGAGATCTCCGTCGTGATAGCGCCCTGGCGTACGCGGTTATACAGTCTGGTCAGCGTTTCGACCATTTCGGTGGCGTTGTCCGTCGCCGACATCATGGCGTTGCGGCGCGCGCCCTGCTCGGCCGCAGCCGAGTCGATGAGCGCATGGTAGAGCGTCGTGCGCACGTAGGCCGGCAGCAGACGATCCAAGACGGCGTCGGCGCTCGGCTCGAAGATCACGTCGCTCTCGAGCTTCGAGCCCTCCCCCGTCGCGGCGCCGGCTTCGAGCGCCGAAGCGTCCACCGGCAGCACGCGCTCCTCGCGAAGCTGCTGCTCGGCGGCGTTCTTCGCATGGTTGTACACGACGACGACCTCGTCGATCTCGCCGTTCACGTACCCGTCGATGGCCAAGGCGGCGATGGCCGAGGCCTCCTCCACCGTGGGGTCGGCGGACAGGTCCGCGAACTTGAGCACCGGCTCCACCTTGCGGTAGGTGTAGTACCCGACGGCCTTCTTGCCGCAGGCGACGACCTTCACGGCCGCGCCCGCCGCTTGCCTGTCCCTCATAAGGCGGTCGACGTGCCGCAGCACGTTGCTGTTGAAGCCGCCGGCCAGACCGCGGTCCGACACGACGACCACCACGAGCACGTTCTTGACCTCGTCATGCGCGCGCAAAAGCGCGTTCTCGGAGCCACCTACACGCTTGGCGACGTCGGCCAGCATCTCGACCATGGACTCGGAGTAGGGCGTGGCGTCCTGCACACGCTCGTTCGCGCGGCGGATCTTCGCCGCGGCCACCATCTCCATGGTGCGCGTGATCTGCTTCGTCGAGGAGACGGAGTTGATACGCCGTTCTATGTCGTGAAGGTTGGGCATCATCCACCGCCTTTACGCCGAGGGAGCGAACTGCAGCTTGAACGCCTCGATCGCCGCGTTCAGATCCGTCTCGATGGCGTCGGTGAACTTGCGTTCCTTCTCAAGCGCCTCGAACACCTCGGCCTTGGAGGCGTGGAGGTAGTCGATGAGCTCGCCGCGGAAGCGCACGACGTCGCCGACCGGGATGTCGTCGAGGTAGCCGTGGCCGCCCGCGTAGATGGCGACCGCCTGGTCCATGACGGGCATCGGGTTGTAGCGGCCCTGCTTCAGAAGCTCGGTCATATGGGCGCCGCGGTTCAGCTGGTCTTGCGTGGCCTTGTCCAGGTCGCTGCCGAACTGCGTGAACGCCTTGAGCTCGCGGTAGGCGGCCAAATCGAGGCGCAGCGTGCCGGCAACCTGCTTCATGGCCTTCACCTGCGCGGACCCGCCGACGCGCGACACGGAGATGCCGACGTCGACAGCGGGGCGCTGGCCCTGGAAGAACAGGTCGGTCTGCAGGTAGATCTGGCCGTCGGTGATGGAGATGACGTTCGTCGGGATGTAGGCGGACACGTCGCCGGCCTGCGTCTCGATGATCGGGAGCGCCGTGAGCGAACCCGCGCCCATCTCGTCGGACATCTTCACCGCGCGCTCCAGCAGACGGGAGTGCAGGTAGAAGATGTCGCCCGGATACGCTTCGCGTCCCGGCGGGCGGCGCAGCGTGAGCGACATCTGGCGGTAGGCCACGGCCTGCTTGGTCAGGTCGTCGTAGATGCACAGCACATGGCGGCCCGGGTTCTCCGGACCGGCCGCCTCGCCGTTCTCGCCCGTGTAGATGAAGTACTCGCCCATGGCGGCGCCCGCCATCGGGGCGATGTACTGCAAGGGGGCGGAGTCGGACGCGGAGGCGTTCACGATGATCGTGTACTCCATCGCGCCGTGCTTCTCAAGCGTCTCCACCACGCCGGCCACCGTGGAGGCCTTCTGGCCCACGGCGACGTAGATGCAGATCATGCCCTTGCCCTTTTGGTTGATGATGGCGTCGACCGCGATGGCGGTCTTGCCGGTCTGGCGGTCGCCGATGATGAGCTCGCGCTGACCGCGGCCGATCGGGATCATCGAGTCCACGGCCAGGATGCCGGTCTGCATCGGCTCCTCGACGGGCTGGCGGTAGATGACGCCGGGGGCCTTGAACTCCACCGGGCGCATGCCCTCGGCCTGGATGGGGCCCTTGCCGTCGATCGGCACGCCGAGCGGGTTCACCACGCGGCCGAGCAAGCCCTTGCCCGAAGGCACCTGAACCAGACGACCGGTCGTCTTGACCTGGTCGTTCTCCTTGATTGCGGTGACGTCACCCAAAAGCACGGCGCCGACTTCGTCCTCTTCGAGGTTCTGGGCCATGCCGTAGACGACCTGGCCGTCGGAACCGACGAACTCGAGCAGCTCGCCCGCCATGGCGTCTTTCAGCCCGTCGACGCGCGCGATGCCGTCGCCGATCTGGATGACCGTGCCGACCTCGCGGGATTCGACGCTCGTGTTGAGCGCGTCGAGCTGCTGGCGCAGTGCCTCGTCAATAGACTTCGCGGTGATTTCAGTCACTAGCATTCACCTCCATCTGTTGATAGTTTGAGCACGTTGCGAGCGTTTTCCAGCTGCGACAGGACGCTTGCGTCGATGCGCTTGCCGTTCGCACTCATCAATATGCCGCCGAGCAGGGACTTGTCGATGTGCTCGCGCAACACGACCTTGGTGCCCAAGTCGGCTTCGGCTTTCCTTACAATGACCTCGCGCAGATGATCGTCCAGCTCGACGACGGTCGTGACGTCGACGACGGTGACGTTCAGCTTGCGTTCGAGCTGCTCTCCGTAGCTGGCCCATACGCGCGACAGCAACGCGAAGTCCCCGCGCTCGGCCATGACGGCCAGAACGTCCACGAGGACCGGATGGCATTGCGCGAACACGCTGCGCGCAAGGCCGTTTCTCTGCTCGGGCGTATAGGAGCTGTCCTCCAAGGCGCTGGAGAGGTCCATGTTCGAACGCGCGGCGCGCATGACGCGCTCGGCCTGGTCGCGGACCTCGAGCACGGCGTCTTGGCCACCTGCCTCGTATGCGCCGTCCAGAAGGGCCGACGCATACGCCGCGACCTTTTCCCTGAGAACATGGCGGCTAGTTGGCATTGAAACTGCCCGCCTCGTTCACGTAGCGCTCGATGACCTTGCGGTGCGCCTCGTCGCTCAGATCCTCGCCGATCAGGCGGGAAGCGACGGCGACGGACAGGTCGGCAACCGAGCCCTGCAGATCGGAGATGGCGGCCTTCTTCTCCGCCTCGATGGCGGCATGGGCCTTCTCGATCATCGTGGCGGCCTCGGCCTGCGCCTTGTCGGTGATGTCGGCCTTCACGGCCTCGCCGGTCTTCTTGGCGTCGGCGACGATCTGGGCGGCCTGGGCCTTCGCGTCCTCGAGCTGGCGCTTGTACTCCTCGAGCACGCGCTCGCTCTCGATGCGGGCCTGCTCGGACTTCTCGAGGGAATCCTTGATCGTCTCTTCGCGCTTCTCCAGCATGGCCTCGAACTTCGGCCAGCCGACCTTGGCGAGGACGGCCCACAGGACGATGAAGATGACGAGCATGGGGACGAATTCCAGCGGATCAGGCAGGATCGCGCTGATGCCGCCCGATTCGCCCTCGCTGGCGAACGCGAGCGCAGGGAAGGCCGCCGTCGCGCCCACGCCGCCGATGACGGCGAGGCCGATGCGGTGCCGTGCCTCTTTCGCTCTAGCTTTCACGTACGTACCTCCTTTTAGCCTTAAACGGCGAATGTCCGAATGAGGCTCGTTCTACACGATGAAGGTAAGCACGAAGCCGATGAGGCCGAGGGCCTCGGCGAGAGCGGCGCCGATGATGAAGTTCGTGAACAGGCGGCCCTGCAGTTCGGGCTGGCGGGCGGTTGCGACGCAGCAGCCGTAGCAGGCGATGCCGATGCCCAGGCCAGGGCCGATCGTCGACAGGCCGTAGCCCACGAGCTTCAGAGCGTCGATGACGAGAGTTCCGTCCATGTGTCTCCTCCTTTACCGTCTTTGGGCCTCTCCCAAAGACTCCAGTACGACTATGTCCACGGCGTTGCATGCCGAAGGAACCGAAACGGGTGCGGCGGGTGCGCCGCGCGGATGCGACCTAGTGGTCGGACGTGGCGAGGCCGATGTACACGGCGCTCAGGATGGTGAACACGTACGCCTGCAGAAACGCGACGAGCACCTCGAGCGCGTACATGGCGAACAGGAACAGCACCCAAGCGATAGAGATGGCCCCGTCCACCGGCGCCCCCTGTATGGCGCTGCCGATGAACATGCTCGTGAGCAGCGCGAAGATACCGAGCACCATGTGGCCCGCGAACATGTTGCCGTACAGTCGCACGGCGAGCGTCAGCACGCGCAGCACCGTCGAGAACAGCTCGAGGAACCACACGAGCGGGACCATGACCACGGGCAGGCCCGACGGAGCGAACGACTTGAGGTAGCCGCCGAGCCCCTTGGCCCTGATGCCCCAGTAGATGAAGTACACGAACGAGATGGCCGCCAGCGCCCAGGTGATGGAGATGGAGCCGGTGGGCGTCTTGCAGCCCGGAATGAGCCCCACGAAGTTGCTGATGAGGATGAAGAAGAACAGCGTGGCCAGAAACGGCAGGTGCCTCTTGTAGCCGTGGCCGATGGCGCTCTCCCCCATGTCCTTCTTCACGAACTCGTAGCCGTACTCGACCATGCTCGCGAATTTGTTCGTGGGGATGAGCGTGAGACGCTTGGAGGCGGCGAGCACCACCGCGAGCGTGATGAGGAAGCAGATGATCATCCACAGCACGTACTGGGTCATGCCGAACGACCCCGAGCCGAACACGAAAGCCGAATCGAACGAATGCTGGAGATGGGGCACCTGCTCCGCAAGGGACTCAAGAGGGTTCACGTGTCTTACCTTTCCATCCTACTTCCGCACCAGTTTACTGAAACCGAAGGCCACGGCCGCAATGCACAGGGCCGCAACCTCGGCGAGAACGAACGGCAAAACCAGATCGCGCGCGAGGGCCACGCAGGCGATGGCGGCGGCGAAAATCACGATAACCGAGACCAGCACGCCAAGAAGCAGGGCCCCTGCGTGCCCCAGGTTGCTGGTATCGGTTACTCGTCTCGTCATACGCAGCCCTGCGACCAGGGGCAAAAACCCCGCGATGCCAAAGAGCGCGCCCACCACGATAGCTGCTGCCATGTCCTGCTTTCCCGCCGGCCGCACGGCATGCGCGTGCGAATCCTATCAAGCCGTAACGTATGATAGCCGAACTTACCGCCCCGCTCACGATAAGGTAACAAATTCCTACAAAAATCGGGCGAGCGGTCTTAAAACCGGGCAGAAAACTGCATAAAGCGGGCGACATGATCCCAATAACCGCATATTTTCGATGCGCGGGCGACGACTCCATGTTAAGCCAGGATTGGCAGAGGCCGGGTCAGCCCGCCGAGCGAGATCCTGCCAACGCTTCGGAAGGCCCCGTCCTTCGGGCGAGAAGGGGACTTCCGAAGCGCCCGGCCAGGGAAGCTCGACTCGATACTGGGCGAACACGAGCCCGTGTCGATTTCGGATTGGCATAGAGGGCGACGAATCAGCGCGGGGCTCGATGCGCCGCGCAAATCGTCGCACGCAAGCAATGGCTTGGGCGCGGACGACAAGCGGCAGACGCGGGCGGCGCGGGCTACGAACAGACGAGCGAGCGCTTCGCAAGGCCCAGAAAAGGAGGCTCCCACTGCGTTGCCATGCGCGTCCATATTCCCCTCCTGGGATTTTGCCGGCAGACGAACGATGCGGGCGACATGAAGGGCCTTGCGATGTCGCAAGCGGGCGATTCTCGCGCCGAGAGGCGAGCGCGAAAAGCGGCGTCGCCTCAGCCGCCGCGTCCTTCCGAATACGGCGATTACCGATCCGTCATTTGCAAGCAAGCAAAGCCACCCCCGCGGTCGCCAACCGGACGTTTCCGCACCGCGACCCTAAGAGGAGCCGCTTCGGTAATGAATCGGCTGAAATTTTCCGATATTGTACCACAAGCCGCGCGAAGACAACTCAAAGCGCCTGGGAAAGCCTCTTTCCCCTTCGTTTCGGTACATTATTTCGAAAAAACTCCCATTTATTTACCGCAACGCGCGCAAGAACGCCTCGGAGCTAACGGCACGGTGCAATATCGTCGGAAATCAGCCGATTCTTTACCGTGTCGCGAAAGAAGGATTCGACGAAAGCTTCAAATGCCATGAAGGAACGGAAGCGAAACGGGAAAGCGGACTGACACCGAAGCAGAACCTCCAGCGCTCCCCTTCCGCGTCACCCTTCGAACACGCGCAGCTTCATGCCGGCCTCTTCGAGCATGGACATAGCCAGCTCGTCGGGGTACGGATTTTGGTAGACGATCTCCTCGATGCCGGCGTTGATGAGCATCTTCGCGCACACGACGCAGGGCTGCGTGTTCACATAGATAGACGCGCCCGTGATGTTGATGCCGTAGCGCGCCGCCTGGATGATGGCGTTCTGCTCGGCGTGCAGACCGCGGCAGATCTCGTGGCGCTGGCCGCTCGGCACGCCGAGCTGTTGGCGCAAACAGCCCGTCTCGGCGCAGTGGCGCATGCCGGTGGGCACGCCGTTGTAGCCCGTGGCCAGGATGCGGCGATCTTTCACGATGACGGCCCCCACCCCGCGCCGCATGCACGTGGTGCGCGTGGCCACCTCGTTCGCCAGCTTCATGAAGTACTCGTCCCAGCTGGGACGGTGGTCAAGCGGCTCGGTCATGGTTTTCATCCTTCCTGGTCCAGCAAAGTCAGCGAGAAGCGTCGAGGTGTCCGAGATCGCCCCGTTTCGCGAGCGAGCGTGCTTTTACACGCGAGGGCGGGCGGGATCGGGCGCATCGACGCTTCGCAGCGTCGAGCAGTTCCACCGTCCGGCAGGACGCTTCTGTCCCCGCTCGGACGCATAGCCAGGGAAACAACAGTCTCCGGACGCTATTTCGTGCCGAAGATGCGGTCGCCGGCGTCTCCGAGGCCGGGGACGATGTAGGCATGGTCGTTCAACCCCTCGTCGATGGCGCAGGTGTAGATGCGCACGTCGGGGTCGGCGGCGAGCACGGCCTCGATGCCGGCGGGAGCCGCCACGAGCACCATGAGTTTGACGTTCTTCACGCCGATCTTGCGCAGGTACTGGATGGCGGCCACGGCCGAGCCGCCGGTGGCGAGCATGGGGTCCACCACGAGCACGTCGCGCTCGGCGATGCTGTCGGGCATCTTCGCGTAGTACTCGTGCGGCTCGTGCGTCTCGGGGTCGCGGTACATGCCGAGGTGCCCCACGAACGTCGAGGGCATGAGCTCCTGCACGCCCTCCACCATGCCGAGGCCGGCGCGCAGGATGGGAACGATGACCATCTTCTTGCCGGCCACCTGCTTGCACGTGGTCTTGCAGATGGGCGTTTCCACCTCCACGTCCTCGAGGGCGAGGTCGCGCGTGGCCTCGTAGCCCTCGAACAGGGCGAGCTCGCGCACGAGGGCGCGGAAGTCCTTCGAGGACGTGTCCTTGCTGCGCAGCTTGGACAGCTTGTGCTGCACCATGGGGTGGTCGACCACCGTAACGCGTTCGTAAGGCATGGTTTGCTTCCTTTCAATCCCGGGCGGGGTGGGCGGGCACGGCGCCCAGTCGCTCGGGCAGTCCTGGCTCGTGCGAACAGCCCGCTGGGCTGTTCGGCTCGTGCGGAACTCGCTTGGCGGGTACCGCGCCGGCCCGCCCTTCTTGCCTGATTGTCAACCTGCAAGGCAGAACGGAACGCGCACTCCTTTTCGGGATGGGGGTCCGTCCCCGGTCTTGCTTTTATCGCTAGTAATCCAACTCCGGATAAAGGGGGTGGGCGGCTAGGAGGGCGTCCACCTTCGCGCGAACGTCGGCGAGCTTGGCGTCGTTCTCGGCATTGAACACCGTGGCGGCGATGAGCTGGCCCACCTCGTAGAAGTCGTCGGCGGTGAAGCCGCGCGTGGTGGCCGCGGCCGATCCCACGCGGATGCCGCTCGTGACGAACGGGCTGCGCGTCTCGTTGGGGATGGCGTTCTTGTTCACCGTGAGGCCCACGCCCTCGAGCAGCTTCTCGGCGTCCTTGCCGGTGACGTCGGCGGCCGTGAGGTCCACGAGGCACAGGTGGTTGTCGGTGCCGCCGGACACGAGGCGCAGGCCGCCGTCCAGCATGCCCTGGCCGAGCGCGCGGGCGTTCTCCACGACGCGCGCGATGTACTCCTTGTAGGCGGGCTGCTGGGCCTCGCCGAACGCGACGGCCTTGCCGGCGATGACGTGCATGAGCGGGCCGCCCTGCGCGCCGGGGAACACGGCCTTGTCGATGCGCTTCGCGATGCCCTCGTCGTTCGTGAGGATGAAGCCGCCGCGCGGGCCGCGCAGCGTCTTGTGGCTCGTAGACGTCACGACGTCGGCGTGCGGCACGGGGCTCGGGTGCGCGCCCGCGGCCACAAGGCCGGCGATGTGCGCCATGTCCACCATGAAGTACGCGTCCACTTCTCGGGCGATGGCGGCCATGCGCTCGAAGTCGATGATGCGCGGGTACGCGCTCGCGCCGCCCACGATGAGCTTGGGGCGCACCTCCTTGGCGATGCGCTCCACCTCGTCGTAGTCGATGGTCTCCGTCTCGGGATCCACGCCGTAGCTGGCGAAATTGTAGTAGCGCCCCGAGAAGTTCACCGGCGAGCCGTGCGTGAGGTGCCCGCCCTGGTCGAGGCTCATGCCGAGCACCGTGTCGCCGAGCTCCAAGAGCGCCGTGTACGCGCCGAAGTTCGCGTTGGCTCCGCAATGGGGCTGCACGTTCGCGAAGTTCGCGCCGAAGAGCGCGCACGCGCGGTCGCGCGCGAGGTCTTCCACGATATCGACCTTCTCGCAGCCGCCGTAGTAGCGCTTGCGCGGGTAGCCCTCGGCGTACTTGTTCGTGAGCACGCTGCCCACGGCCTCGAGCACGGCGGGCGACGTGAAGTTCTCCGAGGCGATGAGCTCCACGGAGTCGCGCTCGCGCGCGAGCTCCTGGCGAAGCGCGTCGGCGACGGCCGGGTCGGCCTCGGGCAGGTAGGTCAAGGGCATAAAGGCTCCTTTCAAGGCGAGGGGTTTCACCGGTATGCTAGCACAGCGGCCCCTGCTGCGGGGCCGCCGGGTCACTCGTTTTCGAGAGCGGCGATCTTCTCCACGCGACCTGCGTGGCGGCCGCCGCCGAACCCGGTGGAGAGGAACGCGTCCACGATCTCGCGGTTCGTGGCCAAATCGACGAAGCGGCCCGAGACGGCCACGACGTTCGCGTCGTTGTGCTCGCGCGCGAGGGAGGCGAACACAGGGCTCGTCACGTTGGCGGCGCGGATGCCGCGCACCTTGTTCGCGGCCACGGCCATGCCGATACCCGTGCCGCACACGAGCACCCCGCGCTCGGCTGCGCCTGCGGCCACATCATGCGCCACGAGCGCGGCGAAGTCGGGGTAGTCCACGCGCTCGTCGCTGTCGGGGCCGCGGTCGGTCACCTCGTGGCCCTCCTCTTCCAGATACGCCTTCAGCGCCTGTTTCTGCTCGAACCCCGCATGATCGCTCGCGATGCTGATCTTCATGCGCGCAACCCCTCTTCCCTCGTCTCGTCGTTTCCGTCATCTACGCCTGCCGTTTGGCGCCGTCCGTCACGCCGCCGGGCGCTTTGCGGCCTTCCCCGCCGGACGGCGAGCCTCAGCGGGTCATCGTCCGTCCCACGGCACGCGACCAGCCGTCCAGAAGCCGCGCGCGGCGCTCCTCTCCCATCCGCGGCTCGAAGCGATCGCTCGCGAAGGGCAGATCACGCAGCTCTTCCGCGTCCCGCCAGAACCCCGCGGACAGCCCCGCGAGGAACGCCGCGCCGAGCGCCGTCGCCTCCGTATTCTGCGGACGGATGAGCGGCGTGCGCAAGATGTCGCTTTGGAACTGCATGAGAAAACCGTTCGTCGACGCGCCGCCGTCCACGTTCAGCTCGCGCAGCGGCACGCCCGCGTCGGCCTCCATCGCCACGACGAGGTCATACACCTGGTACGCCAGCGCCTCCAGCGCGGCGCGCACCACCTGCGCGCGCGACGTGCCGCGCGTGAGGCCCAGTATCGCCCCGCGCGCCTCGGCGTCCCAGTGCGGCGCGCCCAAGCCCGTGAACGCGGGCACCACGTACACCCCGCCCGTGTCGGGCACGCTTTCCGCCAGCGCCTCCGTCTCAGCCGCCGCGTCCACCAGCCCCAGCTCGTCGCGCAGCCACTGCACGAGCGCGCCCGCCGCAAACACGCTGCCCTCCAGCGCGTACTCCGGCCCCGCCGCGCCCGGCGCGCTGGCCGCCAGCGTGGTGACGAGGCCGTGGGCCGAGCGGCACGCCTCGCCGCCCGTGTGCATGAGCAGAAAGCAGCCGGTGCCGTAGGTGTTCTTCGCCTCGCCCGCCGCGAAGCAGCGCTGGCCGAACAGCGCCGCTTGCTGGTCGCCCGCCACGCCGCGGATGGGAACGCCCTGCACCACGGCCGGGTTCGCCGTCACGCCGAAGTCGCCCGAGGAGGGGCGCACCTCGGGCAGCATCGAGGCGGGGATGTCGAACAGCTCAAGCAGGTCATCGTCCCAGCAGCCGCGGTGGATGTCGTAGAGCAGGGTGCGGCTGGCGTTCGTGGGGTCGGTGGCGTGCACCGCGCCGTTCGTGAGCGTCCACACAAGCCAGCTGTCCACCGTGCCGAACGCGAGGCGCCCAGCCCGCGCGTCGGCGCGGGCGCCGGGCACGTTGTCCAGCAGCCACTTGATCTTGCTGGCTGAGAAGTAGGCGTCGGGCACAAGGCCCGTCTTGTCCGCAATGGCGCGCGCCGCGCCCGCATCGCGTGTGATCGCCTCGATGAGCGGCGCGGTGCGGCGGCACTGCCACACGATGGCGTTGCCCACGGGCCTTCCCGTCTCGCGGTTCCACACCACGGTGGTTTCGCGCTGGTTTGTGATGCCAATGGCGGCGATGTCGCCGGGGCCGAGGCCGTGGGTCACCGTGAGCTCGGCCAGCGCGCCCAGCTGCGAGGACAGGATATCGCTCGGCGCATGCTCCACCCAGCCCGGCTGGGGGTATATCTGCGGAAACGGGTTCTGCACCGCGTCAACCGCGCGCCCCTGCGCGTCCACCAGCACGGCGCGCGAGGACGTGGTGCCCTGATCGAGCGCGATCACGTAGCGGGCGGTCATGAGGCGGCCTCCTCGGTCTGCGCGGCTTGCGCGGCCTGCGCGAAGAGGGCGTCGGCGATAGCGCGCTCGTTGCACCCTTCGCGCACCTCGTCCCGAGTCTTCTCGCCGTCCTGCCATGCGGTGGGGCACGCCTCGGCCCAGTGGCGCTGCCCCTCGTGCTCGGGATAGCGCGCGGCCAGCCGCGCCTCCGCCCAGCCGGCGATGTCCGCGAACGCGAAGGCGCGCCCCGGCTCGTTCAAGATCTCGTGGCGCATGCCCTTGTAGCGGATCGTGCGCACGTCCCTCATGCCGATGGCGCGCAGCAGCTCCGCGGCAGTGAGCATGCTTTTGCCCCAGTCGCCGCCCACAGGGTCGTCCCAGCCGGAGACGAACAGCACGGGCACCTGGTAGCCGGGGGCAGCGTGCATGAAATCCACCACCTCCTCGGTGAGGTCGGTGAGCGCGGCGTAGCCGCCCACGGTGAACATCGCGCCGCACAGCGGGTCGGCCCGGTAGGCGTCCACCACGGCGGGGTCGGTGCACAGCCAGTCGAGGGGCATACGCGCGCCCTCGATGCGCTTGCCGTAAGCGCCCACGCCCATGCGGTCGAGCAGCTTGCTGCGGTGGCGCTCGCCCTTGAAGCGCGCGATGAGGTGCGCGAGCGCGTTGCCCAGCCGGGAGGTGGCCTTCGACGGATGGCCCGTGCCGCACAGGATGGCCGCGTCCACCCATGGGCGATGGCGCGGCAGGTAGGCGCGCGCGATGAAGCTGCCCATCGAGTGACCGAACAGGACGTACGGCGTGGAGCAGCCGTCGTAGCGGCCGTCCACCAGCCGGCGCATCCCGTCCACGTCGGCCAGCAGGATGTCCTTGCCGCCTTCGAGCGGGATATGGCCCAGGTCGTCTGCCGCAGCGGCCGTGCGGCCATGGCCCACGTGGTCCTCGCCGCACACGACGAACCCGCGCCGGGCCAGGTAGCGCGCGAACTCGTCGTAGCGGGCGATATGCTCGGCCATGCCATGGACGATCTGGAAGACGGCACGCGGCGGGACGGTGCCCGAAGCCACTTCGGGAAGCTGCCACACAAGACCCTTGATCTGGGTTTTCCCATCGGATGAGGGGTATTCCACCTCTTCGCGAATGATGCCTTGATCGGCAGATGCCATAGCCTATCCCCTTCCTTCCCCGTTCGGTTCCGCAAGCAACGCCTCGATGGCAGAGAGCGGGATGGCGCCCTCGCGCAGGATGCGGGGAGGCGCGGTCGTGCAGTCGAGGACGGTGGAGGCACAGCCGCTCGGCGCGCTTTCGGCCCCGGCCCCGCGCGCAATCCCGAAGGCGTCCTCGCCGCCTCCCTCCCACACAACCGCGGCCGCACGGGCAGCCAACGCGCTGTCCACCTCGGAAAACGTGCGCGGGGCGGGGGTGCCGGACGGGTTCGCCGACGTGGTGGCCAGCGGCGCACCCGCGGCGCGGATGAGGGCGAGGGCGCGCGCGTCGTCCGGCATGCGCAGCCCGATGGTGCCCGCGGCCGAGCGAAACGCGGGCGGCACCGCATCCGAGGCGCGCACGATGAGCGTGAGCGGCCCCGGCCAGAACGCCGCGGCCGCAAGGCGCGCGATGACGGGCACGTCGCAGCCGTAGCGGCAAAGCGCCTCCGGGCCGTCCACGAGCCACGCGATGGGCTTGCCCTCGTCACGCCCCTTCAACGCGTACAGCGCGCCCGGCCCGTCCGCGGCGTTCACCGCCACGCCCAGCCCGTACACCGTGTCCGTGGGAAAGATAGCCACCTCTCCGCGCCGCAGCGCGCACGCAGCTTCGTCCAACGAACAGGATTCCATAGAAAGCCCCCGATCAGCTTGACAAATCCCCCGCAGCCTTCACCTTCACGCGGTTCGTGCGGCCGGGGTAGTACTGAAGCGGCACGTCCTCCGCGTCGACGACCTCCACGGTCTCGCGCACCGCGCCCGCCGCGACGGCGGCCTCGACGGCGGCGGCGCGCGCGGCGGCCAGCGCCTCGTCGCGCGGCGTGACGTCGTAGTCCACAAGCGCCTCGTAGGCGCCGCTCACCTTCGAGATGGCGCTGCCGATGGCGTTCGCGCAGCCGGAGTGCGCGGGCTTCTCCACCTGCGAGGTGCCCGCCAGATCGGTGGGCAGGATGATGCAGCCGCCGCCCACCAGCACCGCGTCGACGGGGTCGCTCGTCACCTTCATCGCGTCGACGGCGTCCTCCACCAGCTCCCGCATGGCGGCAAGCGCCTTGCGCGCCAACTCCTCATCCACCCCCGCCACGAGCGACGCGTCCCCCACCTCGGCCATGCCGAGGCGCACGGCCACGTCGGTGGCGGTGAGCGTGTCGCCGCCGAACACGAGCGCCCGCTTCGCGATCTCGTAGCCCACCGAGTCGGGCCCCACGCTCACGCTGCCGTCGTCGGCCACGCGCACGATGGAGCCGCCGCCCAAACCGACGCTCACCACGTCGGGCATGCGGAAGCTCGTGCGCACGCCGCCGATGGTGACCGCCACGCCGCTCTCGCGCGGGAATCCATGGCTCAAAACGCCCAGGTCGGTGGTCGTGCCGCCCACGTCGATGACGACGGCGTCGTCTATGCGCGACAGATAGCTGGCGCCGCGGATGGAGTTCGTCGGCCCGCACGCGATGGTGAGGACGGGGTATCGCCGCGCGTGCTCCATCGTCATGAGCGTGCCGTCGTTCTGCGACAGGTACACCTCGGCGTTCTCCACGCCCTTGTCGGCCAGGCCCTTCGCGAAGCCCTCGGTGAAGCGCCGCGCCACGCCGTGGAGCGCCGCGTTCAGGATGGTGGCGTTCTCGCGCTCGACGAGGCCCATCGATCCGATCTCGCTCGAGATGGACACGTGAACGCCCCCGCCCAGCACCTCGCGCGCGATCTCGGCGGCGCGCAGCTCGTCGTCGTCGCGCACGGTGGAGAACACGCAGCTGATGGCCACGGCGTCCACCTTGCCGCGCACGCCCTCGAAGAACGCGCGGCACGCGGCCTCGTCGAATTCCGCCAAACGCTTGCCGTCGTACTCGAAGCCGCCCTCGATGATGGCGGAGTCCACGCACACCGCCGCGATGTCGGCGTCCCAGTCCACCATGGGCGGGATGCCCACCGACGCCGGCGCGCCGATGCGCAGCACGGCGATGGGCGCGAGGCCATTGCGCTCCACGATGGCGTTCGTGCACTGGGTGGTGCCGAGCATCGCCTGCCCGATGAGCGCGCGGTCGACGCCGCTCTCCTCCAGCACGGCGTCCACCGCGCCCATGATGCCCTCGTAGATGTCGCCCGACGTGGGCCTTTTCACGGCGGCCACCACGTTCAGGCCCTCGTCGATCAGCACGGCGTCCGTGTTCGTGCCGCCCACGTCGATGCCCAGCTTGTACATTCACGCCCCCTTCCGCGCGCAGCGCTCTTCGACGGGAATGTAATCGGCATCGATGCCGAAGTAGCGCGGGCCCACGAGCTCGATGCCCGCCGGCGTGCGCCACATACCGAAACACTCGAGGCCCACCGCCAGCACACGCTTGCCGTACTTGAGCGCGTCGGTGGGCACGGGCGTGAACGTGTCGGGGTCCACCAGGCAGATGAGGTCGGGCACCGTCGCCACGATCTCGCCGTCCACCGTGCAAGCTAGGTTCTCGTTCTGGAACTCCACGCTGGCTTGGCTGCCGCGGTCCTCGCCGATGCCCTCGAGCACCACACGGCCGAAGTTGAACGCCCCGCGTGTCTCGCGCAGCACATCGACGATCTTGCCCTTGAACAGCTTGTGGCCGCCCGTGAACTGCAGGAAGTACTCCTCGGGCGTGAGGCCGGCAGCCGCCGCGCCCTCCTTCGCCGTGCGAATGGCGCGGCCCAGCTCCTCCGAGCGCGTCACGATGCCGTGCACGCCGTACTTCTTGCAGGTGTCGGCGTCCATGCAGAACAGTGCGATGGTCAGCGTGCCGCCCATGGTCATGGTGGCCGCGCGGGCGATGTCCTCGGTCCACTTGTTCGTGATGGTGTCGAGGATGCCCGAGTTGCCTTTCTCGTCGATGAACGCCATAGGCGTGGCCGACGCGCCGCCGATGGTGAACGTGACCATCTGCAGCTCAGGGAACGCCCGTCCCATGCCGTCGGCGTCCACCATCGGGATGCCGAGGCGCGCAGCCGCCGCGATGGGCAGCATGGAGTTCACACCGCCAGCCTCCATGGGCATGGTGGCGTACACGGGCTTGCCGAAGTAGCGAGACACCATGTCGAAGAGCTTCGCGAACTCGCTCGCGCCCACGCCCTTCTCGGCGAGGATGGTGGGCGCGCCCATGGACGCGGCCGGCATGATGAACGCGCCGTCGGGAACCTCGTCGGCGCTGATGAGCTCCACTTCGCCGCATTCCTTCACCGCGCCGATGGCCGTGAGCTTGCCGATGTAGGGGTCGCCGCCCCCGCCCGCGCCGAGGAGCGCCGCGCCCAGCGCGATGTCCTCGATCTCCTGAATGCCAATCTTCCTCATGCCCGTCCTTCCCGTATGTCATCCGCCGCGCCATGTGCGGCGCCGTTCGCTTCGATAGCCTCTCTTGCTGCGAGCGCGCCGCTTGCCGCATCCGAGCCGCACGCGTCGCCCATGGCATGTGCGGCGCGCGCATCGCCTGCAGCGCACGCGCCATCCGCGCCATCCGCGTTGCGCGCAGCGCCGTCTATGATAGCCGATTGCGCACCTGCAGGCCGCCTGAACGCGACGCTTCCGGCAAAACGCTCGCCGCCCGCAGCGCGATACGCCAGCACGTACACCGCCATGGCCGCGACGATGCCGTTCGCCGGCCCGACGAAAAACGGCATGTCGAGCGCCTCCAGCAACGTTGACAAAGCTTTGGACAGCGGACCGGCCCGACCTCTGATGATCCCGATTTGACGACGAGAATCGCCCGAAACGGTGCGAGCCTCGTCTTATGCACAGGTCCTCGCGGAATTATCGCCGAGGCTTGGACGCCGAATGTGCGCGCAAAGATGCTTTCCCAGATCGCAATTTGACGAAGGCGTTGCGACTATGCGAAAGACGCGACCCGCGCCACTTCGCGACGGTTCTGCCATCAGAGCGTTTACGGCACGCAGACGCACGTTTCGCCGCCAATCTGTCCAGCGCTTCTGTCGCAGATGCGGCAGAACCCCAAGCCTCGCATGGGCGCGCTTCGAAAAATCTCCAGTGCGAGTCGACCGAGAACGCCAGCGTCCACAACACCGGTTTGATGGCGCTGCAGCAATTCCCCTACACGATGCTCATGCGTCTGCGACCATCACGGATCGGAGGATCAAAGCGCTTTCGGCAGGACACTCACCCGCCACGTGCAAGCAAGAGGCTCGGCCTTCGTTAAGCCAAGATCGACACGGGCTAGGTCGGCCCGTCGGACGAAGCCCCGTCGATGCCGCAGAAGGACCCGCCCGTCGAGCGAGCGGAGCCTCCCGAAGCGCTGACCTGAGGAAGCTCGGCTCGAGATTCGGAGAATGTGAGGTCGCGTCAACGGCGGTTTTGCCAGAAAAGCGTCGATGCAGTAGCACAAAATGACGGTTAAGAACGATTTTCCAACGAGATCTAATTTCGCGACCTGGTGTTTCTCCAAAAACGCTCCTATAAGAAGCGGAAAATCGTTCTTAACCGTCATTTTGTGCTAGATATCTTCCCTGTCTCTGTTAAACCAAAATTGATATAGGCCAGATCGGCCCGCCGGGCGAGGCCCCGCCGGCGCCGCAGAAGACCCCGCCCGCCCGGCGGGCGGGAACCCTCCGAACCTCCGGTCAGAGCAAACCCGACTCAAGGTTTAGCGAACAAGAGTTCGTGTCAATCCTGGTTTAACATAGACATCTTCCCTCCCAGCCGCTGTTAGGCCAGGCTCAACAAAGACGAGGCTCTTTTTTGGCCACGAAACCGCGCTCTGGCACAAATCGGCTCCATTCCGACAGCGCATCGACCTTGCCGAAATTGCCGACCTGGGCTTTCGTTGCGGGAAAGCGCCCTTTTGGGACGAAAACGAGCAATCGCCGTGCCAGAGCACGGTTTCGTGGCCATTTCCGCGCGCTTTCGCAACATGCGCAGCCGCCGCAGACGCGCGCCCGACGGCGCGCCGCCGAACGACTTCCGTGCGCAACGCCCGTGCACCTGCTATCATCGAAGCGAATGCCCGCCCCGAAGCGCAGGCGGCACCGAGCGGACGAAAGGCGCGCATGGACATCGAACTGCACTGCGAGGAAACCGGGGGCGGCGAGCCGCTCGTCCTGCTGCACGGCAACGGCGAGGACGGCACCTACTTCACGCACCAGATCGCGCACTTCTCGCAGCGCTTCCGCGTCCTGGCGCTCGACACGCGCGGCCACGGAAAATCGCCGCGCGGGGAGGCTCCCTTCACCATCCGGCAGTTCGCCCGCGACTTGCTGGCGTTCTTGGACGCGCGCGGCATCGAGCGCGCGCACCTGCTCGGATTCTCCGACGGCGGCAACATCGCCCTCGTGTTCGCGCTCGCCCACCCCGAGCGCGTGGGAAAGCTCGTCCTCAACGGCGCGAACCTGAACACCCGCGGCGTGAAGCGCTCCGTGCAGGCGCCCATCGAGCTGGGCTATCGCATGGCGCGCCTGTTCGCCGGCCTCAGCGCGAAGGCCCTCGCGAACGCCGAGATGCTGGGCCTCATGGTGAACGACCCGAACGTCGCGCCCGAGGAGTTGGCCGCACTCACCGCGCCCACCCTCGTCATTGCAGGGGAAAACGACATGATTCGCGAGGACCACACCCGCCTCATCGCCGAGCGCATCCCGAACGCGCGCCTTGCGTTCGTCCCCGGCGACCACTTCGTCGCCGCCAAGAACCCCGCAGCCTTCAACCGCGAAGTCGAGCGCTTCCTGCTGGAGGCATAGGCGCAAGCGCAGACGCAGGAGCAGGGCGGCCCCGACACCCGCCGCACGACCATCTTCGCGGCGATTTCCCGACGCCCACCCGCCCATTCGCCCGCTATTTCGGAGTGCGCCACTCGCACGGATCGGGCGCCGCGAGGCCCCGTACGCCCATGATGATCATCTCGATGCCGTTTTGGAACGACTCCTCCGAATAGGCGGTGCGCACCACCCGCTCCCATGTGGGAAGGTTGTCGTCAATGCCATCGGGCGAGATGGCGCGGCGCATCCGCTCCGTCGTGATGGCATTGGAGTCGAACCCCGTCAAAAACGCGTCGATCATGGCCCACGCTTTGGTCAGCACGTCTTCGGGAATGCCCTGGGCAAGATGCAGCCCCACGATCTTGCGCGTATGCGCGGCCAACCCGCGATACGACGCGCTTGGATCGAGATCGATGTCGTACATGTTGGGGTGAGCGCAGAACTCGCGATGGATTGACGTCATCGTGCGCCGCATCGTATCGTCCCAACGCTCACCGGGAACCGGATCGGTGTCCATAGTCCCCATGAAACGCTCGAGCACTGCGGCAAGAACCTCCTCGCGCGACGAAAAATGCGCGTAGAACGCCATAGCCGACACTCCCAGCTCTGCACCAAGCGCGCGCATCGTGAACGCGCGCACGCCTTCCCTATCGATCATACGGTAGGCGGCTTCGACGATGGCTCCCCTCGTCAGCGATCGTTTCGTCGGGGGCTTCGGCTTGCTTTCCATTCAGGACGTCCTTCTTCGCGGCGGCTCGCTTCATGCCCGCCAGTATACGCGCACCCGAAAGCCGCATCGGGTCGGCTCCTCCCCTCACACGAAAATCAACGCAAACGCGACGCGGGCGCCTCGGGAGCGCCCGCGTCAAAAGGAACGGGATCGGGACGCCTGCGCAAACGCGTCGCGCACGGCGCGTCCTCAAGCCCCAGGGTTATGCGGCCAGTCGTGGCAGTGCATGCACTGATTGTCGGTGATCTCCCTGTCTTTCGCATGGCAGTTCACGCAGGAGCTGTAGCCGCCGTGAATGGAATCGTGCGGATTGCTGTCGCCGTAGTCGGCGGTTTTCTCGGCAAGCGCCTCGTAGCTGCCGCCGTGACAGGACAGGCATTGCTCGTCGGACACGTACGCGCCCGTTCCGTCGCCGGCCACCTGGGACGTTGCGGCCGAGGAACCCGACGACGAGCCTTTGACGGAATCGGCGGTTTTCGGCGCGCATGCCGCCAGCCCCATCGCAAGGCCCAGCGCAAGAGCCGCCGCACACACGGCGCCGAGCGTGGATCGTTTGACGTTCAACATGGGTTACGCTCCTTTCACAGCGTGCTCGGCGGCCACGTAGCCGAACGTGACGGCGCGGCCGATGGACGTTCCGGGAATGTGGCGCGGGTAATTGCCCGCAAAGAACCCACCCGATGCGTTCCCGACGGCGTACAAACCTTCGATGACCTGGTCGCCGGTGTCGAGCACGCGGCAGCTTCCGTCCACCATCAAGCCGCCCACCGTGGCCAGAATGCAGCTGTTCGTGGTCAGCGCGAAGAAACGCGCGCCCGAAAACGGAATGGTGCCTGCAAGGTCGCGGTTGAAGTCCTCGTCGACGCCGCGCTCGAAGAAGCCGTTGTAGCGCTCGATGGTGTCCGCAAGGCCTTGCGGGTCGATGCCGCACGCCTTCGCAAGCTCTTCGGGCGAGGAACCCTCGAACAGCCAGCCCTTGCCTTTGAACTCCTCGACGGCGTCTTCCATGCCTTCGAACATGGTCTCGTCGAACACCTGCCAGCAGTTCTTTCCGTAGCCGGGCTGGGCGTTCTGCGCGTTGGACACGCTCTGGAACGGAAGGTCCTCGCGCACGAAACGCTTGCCGTCGCCGTTCACCATGATGGCGAAGTAGATGGCGTTCCAGGTGCGCGCGTCGTAGAACGAGTCGGGGTTGCCCCAGCGGAAGTTCATGACCGGCTGCGGACAGGGGTCCATCTGAGCGCCCACCTTGATGCCCATGAGGTGACCGTCGCCCGTGGTGCCCCAACCGGGATTCCACCAGCTCGACGTGGCGTAGTCCTCGGGACGCGTCCAGGCTTCCATGAGCTCGGGGTTCGCGTCGTAACCACCCGTGGCGAGAATGACGCCCTTCGCAGCATCGAGCCGGATGTACTCTTCACCGCTTTTGGCAATGACGCCGGTCACGCGTCCGTTGCCGCCTTCGCGCACAAGCTGCACACCCGGCGTGTTGAAGCGCAGATCAAGATTGTCGTAGGTCTTCGCGACCTCCTGCATCTCCAAACACACGTAGATGCCCGAGTAACCCGAGCGCACATCCGCATCGGACGGCAGAGAGGGGCTGTCGTAGAAGCCGAGCTCCGTGTCGATGAGCGGCGTCGTGGCTGGCATGCCGTTCGTGGACGGGGCCTCCTCCACCTTCGAGATGACGAAGCCGCTCTCGCCTTTGTCGAGCATCTCCTGCCAGAAGTCGGTCGCCTCGCCGGAACGGTCGACGTAGGTGCGCGCCGGCTCGGGGCGAGTGCGCCAGTACGCGCTGCGGTACAGCTCGTCGAGCAGCGCCGTCTTGTCGATATCGGTGCCCTCCTGGCACTTCGCGTTCACGGCGCCGAAGCACTCGAAGCAACCGCGGCCCTTCGACATCTTCTCGATGCAGACGACCTTCGCGCCCTCCTCGGCCGCCTTCAAGCTGGCCGTAAGCCCGCCGATGCCGGCACCCACCACGACGATGTCGAATTCTTCAGTGCGCGCAATCTCGCTCGCGGCGATGTCGCGCTCTTCAAAGCCGATCGGGCCGCGCGGACCCGGACATGCGGCCTTCGCGACGGGCACGAGGTTCGTGTCGCACGCAAGCCGGCGGTACATGTCGGATTGCGCCTCGCCCGCAGACGCATCGTCGGCAAACGCCACGCCCGCTGCGCCGAACGCGCCGAACGCCCCTGCAGACAAGCCGGCAAAACCGACGCCCTTAAGAAACGAGCGGCGCGATACGTCGGTTCCTCCCATGATCTCCTCCTTCTTTCGCGGTCCTCCCCGGAACGGCTCCCCCGGAACCCCTCGGGATGCGTATAACTTTACGCTGTAAATTTAGAGTAGCGCATTTTCTTTACACTGTAAAGTAAACAGATGCGGGAAATTCTTGCGAAGCAT
The DNA here is from genome assembly GCF_002899695.1 of Rubneribacter badeniensis. Classification (GTDB taxonomy): domain Bacteria; phylum Actinomycetota; class Coriobacteriia; order Coriobacteriales; family Eggerthellaceae; genus Rubneribacter; species Rubneribacter badeniensis. Next base: position 17,229 of record NZ_PPEL01000001.1, on the reverse strand, counting down.
GGCGTGTGAAGCACAGCGTGAATGCGAAGTGGAAGAAAGCACCCGAAACGCACCACTGCCCGAGTTTCCCCAGGCGGTGAGCGAATGTTTCACGTGAAACATTTGTTCTTGCCGCTCGTTTGGCCCACTGCCGCCGACGAGCGTTCCAGACGAAGCGGCAAACGACGGCTTATGACAACGGGCCCGAACAAGCCGCCTCTCAAGCAAAAAACGCCAAACGCCTTTTGTCACGAAACGCGAGGCGTAGAAAACTCACCGCTTCATGCGGAACACGCGCGCCTCTCGCCGCCTACGCTTTTGCGCGGCGCCTCGCAAACCGCGCGCAGACCGATCCACATTGAGACGGCCCGCCCTGCCAAAGCCAGCAAACCGCGCGGCGGGCTCAACGCTCCCGTTACTTCTGCTCGCCGGCCAGCGTCTGCTCCACGATGCTCTCCATCATGTCGGCGGTGAGCATGCCGCTCACGTAGCCGAACACGTTGCCGTCCGCGTCGATCATGAACGTGGTGGGAAACGCGCTCACGCCATAGGCGGCGAACAGCTGGCCCGTCGTGTCCATGAGCACCGGATACGTGATGCCCTCTTCGTCGATGAACGCGCGCACTTCGGACTCGCTCACGTCGCTGTTTCGCGGATGCTCGTCGGTTTTGGGGTTGGCCACGCCCAGCACCACGAGATCGCCCTCGTTGCGGCCGCGTTCGGCGTACAGCGCCTCGATGTCGGGGGTCTCGCGCTGGCACGGGCCGCACCACGTGGCGAAAAAGTTGAGGAACACCGCCTTGCCGCGGTAGTCGGATAGCCGATGCTCGACGCCGTTTTGGTCGACGAGCGCAAGGTCGGCCAACGGCGCGGCCACAGCCTCCGATGACGCGCCTTCGGAACCGGAGCCGGATCCCGACGCGCCCGCGCCTCCCGCATCGCCCCCGGCGGCCCCGCCGTCCGCAGCATTGCCGCCAGCGTCCGCATCTGCCGCCTCCTCCTGCGCGGCCGGCGCCGCGCCGAACGACGACAGATAGCTCGTCACGCCGTTCATCCACCCCGTCACGGTCATGACGCCCATGACGATGAGCAGCGCGCCGCCCACCTTCACCGTGTACTTCACCACGTTGCCGTGCGCGCGGAAGAACCGCAGCACCGCGCCCGTGAACAGGCCCATCGCCAAAAACGGCAGCACGAACCCGAGCGTGTACACACCCACGAGCGCATACCCCGTCCAAGCCGACGCGCTCGACGACGCCATGAGCAGCACGCTCGCCAGCACCGGGCCCACGCACGGCGTCCACGCGAAGCTGAACGTGAAGCCCAGCACGAGCGCCACAAGCGGGTTCATCGCGAAGCGGTCAAGCCGAAACGGCAGCCGCCGCTCGGTCTCCACCGCGCGCGCCTTGCCGAACGCGCCCAGCATGTACAGGCCGAACAGCGCCATGATGATGCCCGCCACCACCGAGAACGCGCGCTGGCTGCCCGTGAAGAACTGGCCGAGCGCCGTGAACCCGAAGCCCAGCAAGAAGAACGCGAAGCTCACGCCGACGACGAAGAACACGGTGTTCACGAGCACCTTCGCACGCGGATACTCGATGGCGCCATCGTCGCGCACCTGCGCTGTGCCGCCGGCAAGGTAGCCCACGTACAGCGGGATGAGCGGCAGCACGCACGGCGAGAAGAAGCTTAAAAGCCCCTGCACGAACACCGTGAGCGCAGAAACGCTCGTCTCGAGGGAAAAGCCCATGCGATCTCCTTGTCCGTCGTCGGGCGCCGAGCCGCCCCTACCGCTTGGGGCTGCCCAAGATGCCGGGGCGCTTCGGAGGGTCGGGCAAGCGGATGAGCCGCGGCTCGAAATCGAACAGCTCCTCGGTGCTCACCGTCGAGCTCACCTCGAGGCAGCTTTTAAGGCACGCGTCCGCGCACAGGTTGCACTGCACGCAATCGGCCGCCGAGAACTCCAGGTAGCTGCCCGTGCCGTCGTCGGGCACGACCTCGCTTTTCCTCAGCGCGCCCGTCGGGCAGAACACCGTGCACATACCGCATGCCGAGCAGCGCTCGGCATCGATGCGCACGCTGCCGAACAGGCGCGTGTCGATCTCGGGTGCCACAGAGGCGCCCAGCGCGTCCATCGCGTCGAGCACGCGCATGCGCCTTTGGGGGTTGAACTGGGGAAGCGTGCCCGCATCCGACATGCGCAGCCGATCGCGCAGCGTCGGCGCTCCGGCACCGTCGTTCTTGAACACCATCACTTCGGCCGCCGTGCCCGCCGCATCCTTGGCGCGCGAACGCGCGCTCGCGAAGAACCCGCGGCGCGACTCGCCCAAAAGCGTGCGCCGATCCTCCAGCAGCACGTTCTCGGGAAACGCCGACGCGCGCCTTACGCGGATATCCGAGCCCTGCGCCGCGATGAGGTCGTTCGCCGAGGCCACCACCGCATCGATGCCGGGGACGTTCGCGCGGAACTTGCACGTGGCGCACGTGCCGTCCACCAGCACGATGTCGCGCACATCGCGCGCGGCCAAACCCAGAAGCACGCTCTCCTCCATGCGCGCAAGGCACGGCACCTCGGCGTACTTCGTCGGATCGCCCACGTGCTTCGACGCGATGCGCGCGCACGCGAACACAGCTGTGCCGCCGGCAGCCACCACGCCGGAGGCCACCGCGGACGCCAGGTCGTCGTCGAGCGGCTGCAGGGGGATGAGCGCTTCGGTGGGGCACGCCGTGGTGCAAGCCCCGCAGGCCACGCACGCCTCGGCGTCGAGAGAAAGCACGTTGTCGGCAGCGAACACCGCGTCGACTGGGCACGCCTCCGAGCATTTCGCGCACGACGCATGGCGGTTGCGCACCACGACGCAGCGGTCGGACGCGAGGTACACCGCCTTCGTCTCAAGCGCTTCGGCCACTTCCACGAGATCGACGAGATTCGGCATCCGAAAACCCCCTTACTTCTCGAGGAACGATTCCTCGAGGGCATGCAACTCCTCGGGCGTGTTGGCGTTGATGAAGCATCCTCCCATGGGCTCGGCCTCCAGCACGCGATCCTGCGTGAACTCGAACACCTCCACCTCGCCGAAAAACGACTGGGCGCGCTTCTCGCCCCGGTCGATGGCCGCGCGCACGGCCGGCAGGCAGCCGGCGCGACGGTACAGCGCGTGGAAGGGCTCGAAGCCGTGCTTGTTCACCGGGACCACCACGTCGGCGCCGGACTCGTTCATGGCCAGCGCCTCGGCCACCACCAGCGATGCGGACGCGAACACCATGTCGCAGGCCACGACGGCCACGTAGGGGTTGCGCGCGGACTCGAGCGCGGTGCACAGCCCCGGCAGCGCCCCCCGCACGTCGTACACGTCGCGCACGAGCTGGATGCGAAGCTGCGGGAACTCGGCATGGAGAAACGCCAGGTTCTCGGGTTCGTTCGTGGTGATGACCAAGTCGTCGGCCGCAGGGGCCAAGCGCTCGACGATCCGGCAGATGAGGGGGCGGCCCGCAAACGGCACCGTCGCCTTGCTCTGGCCCATGCGACGGCTCTCGCCGCCGGCCTGGATGACCACCGTCACGCGCGGACGCACGTAATGCTCCTCGACGAAATCCGCAAGGCCCGCCACGTCGTCGAAACCGAAGGCCGGCACGCCGTAAAGCGCCGCCGCCTCACACGCGGCGTCGATGTCGGTGACCACGGCCACCGTGTTCGCGGTGGGCAGCTTGTTGGAGATGTCGGCGTGGTCGGGATGCTGGGTCTTGAAATGCTCGCCCGACGCACGACCAGCCGCGCCGCGCGAATCGGCCTCGGCGCGCCGCAGCGCCTCGCGCGCCTCATCGTCGGCCGGAGGCACCGCCCCACGCGTGAACTGCGTGAAGTCGGTCCCCAGCGGCCAGCCGCGCCGCGCGCCCTCGGCGAACACCTCGGCCACCCGCGCGTCGGCCTCGTTTCCCGCGCGCATGATCTCGATGGTGGGCAGCCCGCTTTTGCGATAGCCCTCCACCACCACGATGTCGTGCCCCGGCATGCCGCGCACGATGTCGGCGCACTCCAACTCGCCCTCCACCGTCTTGACGCACGCCATCTGCCCCGGGGCCGCGATCACCGTCTCGCTCGCACCCGCCGCGCGATGGCGGTACGAGTCCTTGCCGGGGATGTCGATGTCAAAGCCCACGTGGCTGTGGTGCTTCACGCTGCCCACGTCGTGCCCGCGGCGCACGAGCTCCGCGATGAGCCGTTCGATGAGCGTCGTCTTGCCTGAGTTGTGCCGACCCACGATGGACAGGGCCGGACTGGGGATGTTGATCATGCGCACCTCGCCCTCGTCTGTTCGGCGCTCAGTATAGCAGAAGCCGCCCCGCCGCTCGCTGCGACGGGGCGACGAGACGACGGAGCGACGGGGCAGCAAGCGCAACGTGCGCGAGCGCATCGAGAAGGACGGAAGGGGTGAAGAACGAAGGAGAAGGCCACGCCCCTGCGTCACCGTCGCACAGCTCACTTGTCCGCTCGCCTCCCCGCCCCTGCCCCCTCCAAAAAACAGGACCCTTTTCTTTACGAAAGGGTCCTGTTTTTTGGAGGGGGCAGGACCCTTCTTCTTGCTTACGGGACGGCAACGTCCCGTTTTTTGCGTTTGAGGACAGGGCAGGGAGCGCGGCGAGCAGAGCCCATCTGCCCTATCGCCGCATACCGCATGCCAACAAAGGTCATTCAGCCCGGCAAGCGTCTCGCGCCCCCAGCAGCTGTCGAGAAGCGCAGCAGCCCTCTCGACCGCAGTACGCCGCGAAAGCCGCAGAAGAACGACGAGCGTCTAGCAGCGCATCCCTGAGCTTCCGTGCCGCAGGTTGCCACCGTCCAGCATCATGCGCACACGCATGCGCACTTCGGCATCCCCCGTACACAAAATTCATTAGATTGCCTCGCTCAATCCAAAACGGGAACGCATTCAGCATGCTTCGCAGAGAAAACGGGAGGCTTTCCCTTGTTCGCGATTGACGAGCAGGGGAAATCGCCTTCGTGAGAAAAAGCGCGTAGCAATCTGGCATATTTCGTGCGCAAACCCTAGAAACAGGAGCCGGGGATGCCGCGCCGCGTCGCAAAGGCAAGCCGATCCGAGAGGCTAGCGCGAGCGCCGCACGGGGCCTTCCACCCCTCCACCCCTCTACACCTCGCGGCGGGTTTCGATGGCGCGGCCGAGGGTCACCTCGTCGGCGAACTCGAGGTCGCCGCCCACGGGCAGACCGCTTGCAGGGCGGGTGACGCGGATGCCGAGCGGCTTGATGAGGCGCGCGAGGTACGCAGCCGTCGTCTCTCCCTCGACGTTGGGGTTCGTGGCAAGCACGACCTCGGTCACCTCGCCGGAAGACAGGCGCTTCATCAGCTCGACGATGCGCAAATCGTCGGGGCCGATGCCCTCCATAGGCGAGAGCGCGCCGCCCAGCACATGGTACACGCCGTCGTAGACGGCGGTGCGCTCGATGGGCGGGATGTCGCGCGGCTCGCTGACCACGCAGATTGTGCGCTCGTCGCGCTTGGCCGACCGGCATATCTCGCATAGCTCGTCTTCGGCGTAGTTGAAGCACCGGCTGCAGAAGCGCACCTGGTCCTTCACCTCCGCAATGGCCTCGGAAAGGCGCAGCGCCGTCGCCTTGTCGGCGTTGAGAATCCAGTAGGCTATCCGCTGAGCCGACTTCGGGCCGACGCCGGGAAGACGCTCCAACTCGTCGAGAAGCTTCTGGATGGACGGCGCTGCGTACATGACGATCTCCCTCAGGCTCCAGGTTACATCAGGCCGGGGATGCTCATGCCGCCCGTGGCGGCACTCAAGCGCTGGGCACTCATGTCGGACACACCGCGCAGGGCCTCGTTCACCGCGGCCGCCACCATGTCCTGCAGCATCTCGACGTCCTCGGGATCGACCGCCTCGGGATCGATGGTGATGCTGGAAATGGCCATGTCGCCCGTGGCGACCGCCTTCACCATGCCGCCGCCAGCCGTCGCCTCGAACGTGAGGTCCTTGATCTCCTCTTGCGCCTTCGCAAGCTCGGCCTGCATGCGCTGAGCCTGCTTCATCATCTTCTTCATGTCCATGGGAAACGCTCCTTCTCTTCTCTCTTGCTTGATCCGTCGATTGCGATTGACCCACTCGGCCGCCCGAACCGCTACTCCCTCACTTCTTCGACCACGATGCCCTGGCCGAATCCCGCCTCGAGCACGGCCTGCAGCTCGTCAGGCGTCTGCGCGCCCGACGACGCGGTCGGCGTGGCCGACGTGCGCGCGTCGGAAGGCGCGGGGGCCGCCGCAAAGGAAGGGCCGGACGCCGACGCGGGAGCGGGAGGCGTCACGCCCTTCGGAGCCTCGGGCGACACCGGCGGCATAGGTGGCATCGCGTCCTCTTCAGCCTCGGGAGGCAGGTAGTCGTCGTAAGGGACCACCTCGTCCTCGTAAGGCGGGATGTCGTATGCGGGAGCCGCTGGCGCGGGAGCCGATACGGGCGGCACCGGTGCAGCAGCCGGCGCGGGAGCGGAAACCGGAGCGGGGGCCGGAGCCGGAGCGGAAACGGGAGCCGCCACAGGGGCCGGAGCCGACACGGAAGCTGGCGCCGGGGTGGAAACCGGCGCGGGAGCGACGACGGGGGCCGCCGCAGGAACCGGCGCGGGAGCGGCGGGCACAACCGGAGCCGCAGGGGCAGAAGCCGCCGCTGGCGCAGCGACAGGGGCCGAAGGCGTCGGCGCGGAAGCGGCAGGCACCACCGCAGGAGCGGACACCGCCCCGCCTTGGGCGTACGCGAACGACACGGCCTCCCCGCATGCCTGGGCAAGCGCCTGGCTCACCGCCTCGCGCACCTCGGGCTTCTGCACCGCCTTGAACGCGAACGCGTTCTCTGCGGGAAAATCGATGCGCAGCAAGCCCTTGCCCGCATCGTAGGCGGCCTTCGTGTTGAGGAACAGCACGCCGTATGCGGCCTTGTTTTTCTTGAGCGTCGCAAGCGTCGCCTGCCACACGCGCTGGAGGGAGGCGGGGTTTTGGAAGCTGGCGGCAAGCGCCGGCGAAGGCGCGCCCCCTTCGGCAGACGCGGCCACAGACGCAGACGCAGCTGGAGCTGGAGCTGGAGTTGGAGCCGATACCGAAGCGGAAGCCGAAACGCGGCCCGACACCTGCGCCTCTGCCTGAGCCCCCGCCTGCATGTGCGCCTCGTCGCGCGAAACAGGATGGGGCATCGCCGCCCCCGACGCCGATTCGACGTGCGCGGCCGCAAACGAACCGCCCCCGTGCCCTTTCGCCACGGAGGACGGCGGCATGCTTTCGGCGACCGCCGCCGATCCGCGCATGCCAGTCGGCGCTCCCCCCTCTCCGGCCACCGGCCCAGAGGTTCGCACATGATCGACCGCTTGCGTCGGCGCGGACGCCCCGCCCTCGCCGCGCCCCTCCACCGGCGCATGGAAGGAAGGCGCCGTCGGCGGCACGGAAGGAGACGGCGGCGCTGCGCTTTCAGCCCCCCGCCGCGAAACGCCCTCGCCGCCCTGCGCAGACCCGCCGCCTGAAACGCCCACAGGCGCGCTCGTCACGTGAGCGACCGCCGAATAGCCGCTCTCCAAAGCCTCCACGCGCTCGGCCAGCGCCTCGAGCGTGAGGTCGGAATCGGGCCGCACCATGCGCGTGAGCGCGATCTCGAACGACAGGCGCGGGTTCGTGGACGTCTTCAGCTCGGCCGACAGATCCCCCAGCACGCCCAGCAGGCGCGCCAAGCGGTCAGGACCGAACAGCGGCAGCTCGCTTGCCAGCTCGCGGCGCACGGCATCGCTCACCTCAAGCGGCACATCAGTGCCAACCAGCGCCATCACGTACAGGTTCCGCGCATGCTCGGCCAGATCGCGCGTGAACTGCGCGAGGTCGGCACCCGTCTCCACGAACTCCGCCGTCCAGCGGAAGCACGCGGCCACGTCGCGCGTGCCGATGGCCCGCACGATCTCGGCAAGGTCGTTCGTGTCCACCCCGCCGAGCATGCGCTCGGCCACTTCGAGCGTCACTTTGCCCTCGCCGAACGCGATGAGCTGCTCGAGCGAGGTGAGCGCGTTGCGCATGCCGCCTTCGGCCCGATGCGCGATGAGATCGAGCGCCTCCCCCTCGAACTCCACGCCTTCCGACACGCACACCGCGCCCAAGCGCGACACGAGCGCCTCCTGCGAGATGCGCCGGAAGTCAAAGCGCAGGCAGCGCGAGTGAATGGTCTCGGGAACCTTCTGCGGGTCGGTGGTGGCCAAGATGAACACCACGTGGCTCGGCGGCTCCTCGAGCGTTTTCAGCAGCGCATTGAACGCCGGGACGGACAGCATGTGCACCTCGTCGATGATGTACACCTTGTAGCGTCCGCGCGTGGGGGCGAACTGCACGCGGCCGATGATCTCCTCGCGCACGTTCTCCACGCCGGTGCGGCTCGCGGCGTCCAGCTCGTAGACGTCGGGGTGCTCGCCGTTGGCGATCATCACGCAATCGTCGCAGGTGCCATCGGGCTCGGGCGTGGGGCCGTGCTCGCACAAAAGCGCCTTGGCCAGCAAGCGCGCCGTCGTGGTCTTGCCCGTGCCGCGCGGGCCGGTGAACAGGTAGGCGTGGCTCACCTTGTCCTGCTCGATGGCGTTTTTGATGGTACGCTCGATATGCTCTTGGCCGACCACGTCCTCGAAGATCTGCGGTCGGTATTTCCTGTACAGTGCTTCCGACATGGGAACGTCATCCTCCACGCGCATGCTGCCGGACGGCGGGCGTCGCAATCCGATTCGTCAGTTCCCCTCCATTATATCGGCAACCGCATCGGTCGGCACGCAGCGCCGCCAACCACACAGCATCAGCAGCACGCCCATGAACGGCGCGCCGAGCCCACTTCGCCCACTGCTCTGCGCAGCCCGCCTACGCCTTCTTCTTGCGCGAGCCCAAAGCCGCCTTCACCGCGCCGATCACCGCCGGCGCCACCGACACGGCCACGATGCCCAACACAATCACCTCGAAGTGCTCCTGCACAAGCGGGATGCCGCCGAAGAAATACCCCACCAGCACGAACAGGCTCACCCACGCGATGCCGCCGATGCAGTTGAACAGCGTGAACTTCGCGAAGTTCATATGCCCCGTGCCCGCGATGAACGGCGCGAACGTGCGGAAGAACGGCATGAAGCGCGTGATGATGATCGTGAGGCCGCCGTACTTCTCGAAGAAGTGGTCGAGCTTCGCCATGCGCTCGGGCGTGAGCGCCTTCACCTTGCCCGAATCGATGATGCGCTTGCCGAACACGCGCGCGATCCAGTAGTTCGAGGTATTGCCCAAGATAGCCGCCACGTAAAACACGACAAGCGTGGCGAACACGTTCAACCCGCCGCCATCGGCCGAGAACACGCCCGCCGCGAACAACAGCGAGTCTCCCGGCAAAAACGGGAAGAACACCACGCCGGTCTCCACGAATACGATGAGGAACAGCGGCGAGTACACCCACACCGCACCGAGCGTGGCGATCCACCCGGCGATGGCCCCCCGCGGATCGGACAGCAAGTTGACGAAGAAATCGATGATATCCATGTGCGCCTTTCGCGTATGCACATACCGGCTCAGCAACGCCCGCGTTCGACGGGCCGCAACATCAAAACACCCCGAATAGGCGGGGGCGCTCGTCAGCGGTCCCTTATGGCTGCTTCCTCCCGGACCTGACCAGGTTCGGAACTTGGCGCCGCCCCAGCCCATTCGAGGTGCTCCGATTCATGCAAAGCAGAAGTATATACGATGCCGCCCTCGCCCACCGCCCCCCGCCCCCACGAGCAACCAAAATCACATATGCAGAGGGCGGGACGGGACGAGCGGGAAGGGAGGGCCACGCGGAAGGACCGCTTGCGACCCTCCTCAGCCCTCCATTCTCCACGACAGCGGCCAGTCGGCGGACTGGGGCTTCTCGTTGAGCGGAGGCAGGCTGCCGACGATCTCCAACGTCTCCATCGACACGCGCACCACGCGCTTCACCAAATCGACGATGTAGCGGGGATCGTCGCTGTAGTCGTTGGGGTCGTTCACGATGCCGGATGCTTTGTCGGTGCGCACCTGGTAGCGATCCATCAGCCACCCGATGGCGCTCTTTCCATTGACCACGTAATCATACGCACGCTCGGGAATATTGCGCAGCACCATGTTCTCAGAAACGCACAGCACGGTGACATCCTCGCCCTTGGGATGCGCGTCGTCCTTCTTGCACTTTCCGAAACGCATCTTCTCGGTGCGCCCGGGGTTTGCGCTATCCCCCTCCTCGATGATGCCATCCCACGGCTCCACCGTCTCGTAACGCAGATGCAAGTCGGCCAACGCGCGACCGGCCTTTGAGAAGCGCGCGAAGTCGTCGGCCAAGGGAATGCGCGGCAACTCTTTTTTCAGATTAGCCTCGAAACGTGTGCGATACTCAGGTGAATGTAGGATGCCGTAAATGTAGTAGAAGATGTCCTCCTTGGTAAGCTCCGATCCGCCGTGTTTCTTGGCCCGCGCAGGTTTGCCATGCCGCGCGCCGAACGCATCGGGATACGTATTGCGAAACACATGCAGCGCCTCGTCGGTGATAGCATCGTGACGCGTATAGCCTCGCCCGTCGCCATCGCCGAATAGGCCGCCAAGGGGCTCTTGCTCTTCGTACCAGTAGAGGGGGAAACACTGACCCGTATCTTGCAAGTGCAAATTCGGAACACAATCCGTCATCAAAGCAGAAAATGAACTTGCCGCACCAACCCCTGTAACATATATTCCCTTATTAGGCAATTGATCGATCATTGTTTGCTGGTACGTCATTTCGCCTTCGCCCAGAAGCGTTGATGAAACGTGTTTGCTGACACGTCCTTTGTTTTTCCGCTCGCTTAGAGTGAACGGAAAAAGGCGTGTTTGCTGGTACGTCATTTCGTTCAATTCGCTGTTGAAATACAACCATTGCTTGCAAAATGGCCGATACATGCTTATTGCCCAGCATGGCTCAACTTCAATAATCCTATCCGAAAAACAGTAGTCTTTTAGCCGACGCGTCCATTTTATTTTCGTCCCATCATTATCAAGAAGACTTTCTTGCTTTTTTGTCGCACCAAGCTCTTTCATGCGTCGTTGCTCATAATTAAAAACTTCCAGCATGCTTGTCATATTGGATCGAAGATCCGGCAACGAGAAGCTATACGTCCAAGCATCACGATTGGTTACGACCCCATAGGAGAACAGCTTAAAGATCCCGAATGCAGTCGCCCTTTTTTCAACGCATTTGTCAATAGCCGTCGGAGCAAACTCATACCACGAATCATCGCGCTGATTAAGCCAGTCCCCATGGCGGTCGGGAGTGATTTCCTGCCAACTGCAAACCCCCTCATGCGCAGCTTTGCGAACGATTGCCAGCTTCTGTTCACGCGACAGGTAATCTCCGATATCATGAAAAAAGATACGCCCATGATCGGGGCTATCGGGATTCTTGACCAACATGGTGATGGCGATAGGTGTCCGCGTCCCCTGCCCGAAAACATTGTCTCTTTCCCTCCGACGTTCTTCGCCCGACGTCCGCGCATTCCCTCGCAAATGAAATACCCACACGCTGCTGAAATCCTCGGCAAGACATTTGCGGAACCCGTCAGTCGCCGAAGCATCAATCCAACCGGCATTTGTCACGAAGCATACGATACCGCGATCGCCCATACGATCGGAAGCCCATCGAAAAGCACGGATATAGGAATCGTATGCCCCTTTGGCCAGCTTTGCAGACGATTTGGCGACATACGTATCCCTGATTCGCCCGTCAAGCGAAAAATACGACTGGTTTGCATTGTTGTCATTTTCGTTCTTCTGACCCACCGAATACGGAGGGTTGCCCACGATCACGCGGATAGGCAGCTTGTTCTGCGCTGCCACACGTTCGGAGTTCTGCGTGAACACGCTCTCATCCAGCGTGTCGCCCTCTTCCGTCATCTGGAACGTGTCGGTGAGCACCGCTCCGGGAAACGGCTCGTAGCTCAGGCCGCCCTGCCCGTTATGCAGCGAAGAGCTCTCTCTCTCTCTCTCTCTCTGCATTCTCGAATGGTACGCTTGTTCGATATTGATGGTCATAATATAGTAGGCGAGCAACAATATCTCATTGCTGTGCAGCTCCCGCGCATATTTCCCCGGCAGCTCCTCGTCGCTGATGATGTCCGAGGCTATAAGCTCGGCCATGAACGTGCCCGTGCCCGCGAACGGGTCGAGAATGTGCACGCCGGGGCTGCCCAGCCCCTCGCCGAACTCGGCCTTCAACATGCGGTCGGTCGCATGCAGGATGTAGTCCACGATCTCGTTCGGCGTGTACACGATGCCCATCTTCTCAGACGTTCCCTTGAACGCCTTGCTAAAGAAGCCCTCGTAGAGCTCTTTGATGATGGCTTGGCGTCCTGCATCGCTTTGGATGACGGAAACGCGGCTGCGCACACTCGCGTACAGCGTTTCCAACACGTCGTCGTCTTCGCGCTTCTCCATAGCATGGGCGCGCAACACGTCGAGCATCCCCTCCATGGCACGCGACACGGGATTACTCTTCGCGAACGACGCATCCCCGAAAAGCGCCTCGAACACGGGCAGCGTGATGAGGTGTTGCGCAAGCATCTCGATTGCGGATTCCTCGGTCACGCCGGGGTTCAAGCTGTCGCGCAGACCTTGCACGAACCGCCCGAACTCCCTTCCCGCGCGCTCATCCGATGCGACGATGCTGCGGATACGCTCTATATGCCTGCTCGCGATACCCGCCACATCATCGGCCCAATCCTCCCAGTACACACGCGTGCCGCATTTCTTGACAAGCTTCGCCTCCATGGCATCTTGCCATTCGTCAAGACCCCACCCGAGATCGAGCTTTTCTTGGACGATGGACAGGTCGTCACCCGACATGCCCAGCTCATCGACGAGGATGTTGCTTTCGACACCCTCGTCGGAGAGCATCAGCGAATTGATGCGCGCATCCAACCGCTCGTCGTGGCTACGCAGCGCTTGCAGCACCTCCCACACCACGTCGAATGCCTTGTCGTCGTCCAGAGCCTCCTCCGGCGATTTGCCCGCAGGCACCACCACCGGCAAGATGACGTAGCCGTAGCGCTTGCCGGGAGCTTTGCGCATAACCCGGCCCACGGCCTGAATGATATCGACTCGGCTTTTGCGCGGCTTCATAAACAGCACCGCATCGAGGTCGGGGACATCTATTCCCTCGGAGAGGCATCGCGCGTTCGCGAGCACGCGACACTCGCCTTCGGCAGGATCCTCTTCAAGCCACCTCAGCTTGCGCTTGCGCGTAGCAGAATCCATGCTGCCGTCAACATGCTGGCACTCTACACGCAGCGGGTTTCGCAGATCGACCTTGTCACGATAGACATCCACCACGCGCTGGAAAAGATCGGCGAAACGCTTCGACTCGTCGATCTTCGAGCAAAACGCCACGGCGCGGCGCATGGGGTCGGGCAGATCGACAAGCCAGTCCTCCACCGCTTCGCCCTCTCCCATGTCGATCCTTTGCAGGTTCAGATCACACATACGCTCTCCGCGAGTTGTCAAGCCCTTCCAACAACCGAGTATCTTGGCGGCCTCCGGCACGTCGAAGCCCTCCTCGGCCGCCATCATCTGCTGATACACCTCAGACGCCATGGCTTCCGACACCGTAAGGATCAGCACACGGTAATCGGCCAGCAGTCCTTTCTCGACCGCGCAGCCGAACGAGAGTCGGTATAGCTCCTTGCCGTATTTCTCCTCATCGTCCATCGAAGACAGCTCGTAGCTCTCCTCATGGGCCTTGCGTTTCGCCGCTGTGCCGTACACGCGCGGCGTGGCGGTCATGTACAGGCGCTTCCGGGCACGCAAGGCGTTCGCGTCGTGGACTTTGGTGAACGCACTCTCATCCTCTTTGGAGTCGCTCATGTCGCGCGCACCCGTGGTGCGATGGGCCTCGTCGCAGATGCAGAGGTCGAAGTCGGCCAGCCCGGCGTCCTGCGCATCGATGATCGCTTGGATGGATTGGTAGGTGGAAAACACCACCGTCAGCCCCTCGGCGTTATCAGACCCCACCTGCCTGATGATTTCCGAAGGGTCGGTCGACGCGGGAAACGGAACGTCTTTGAGAGAGGATTCCCACGCATCCTCGTTTCTCGACGCCTTGGCATCGGAACACACTACGGCGCACCGCAAAGGACAAGCCGCCTGATTCGCCCACACGCGCAGCGTTTGGGCCACAAGCGAGATCGAAGGAGCGAGGAACAGCACCCGCCCGCGCGGGCAAAAGCGCTCGGCCAAACGCAGGGCAGTCAGGGTTTTGCCCGTTCCGCATGCCATGACGAGTTTCCCCCTGTCCGCATGCGCGAACCCCTCAAGGCATTTTCCTATCGCCTCTTCCTGATACTCGCGAGGCTCGAAGAGCTTGCGCTGGCCAATGTCGGAGCCCTCCAAAAACGCCTTCCAGTCGACATCGGCCTGAGCCATCTCGTCGAGGAACAGACGAACCGTCCTCCACTTGCCCGCAGCTCTATCGAGATTCGGGCCGAAATGCTCGGTTGTACTCACGATCATATTGTGGGCATACGTCTCCCCCGTCCCCACAGCCCCATAGAACGTGGCAACCGTCCGGTAATCCAAGCTAGATTCCTCGTCGTAGCACTTGCATTGGATGGCCCAATACGCCCCATCCTCGCGATCCTTCGCCACCAAATCGATACCTATATCGCGCCCGTCGTTGGTGGGGGCATCCGCCCACAGCCACACCTCTTCCAAACGGCCGCGCCACAAGGGGTCGTTTTTGAGGTAGAAGCGCACCGCGCGCTCGAAGCGAGAACCCTTGTCGGATTCCGATGCGCACTCCCGCCTGATCGCATCCACCACATCGTACACGGTCGTCCCGGCGCTGGAACGTCGAGGGGCGCGCTCCTTTTGAGCAGACGGATAGCTTAGCACCTTGACCGCGATCTCGTCGAGCACTTCGTCTGATATTTCGGAGAGGGGCTTCGTCCATGCCTTGTTAAGCAGCGGGTTGAACAGCCCCACGGCTTCTATGTCCGCGAACTCCCCCTGCCGCGATCTCATGCCGGCGAGCCAGTAGCATATCACCTGCAGTGTATGCTCTGCACTCGGCTTGCGTTTGGAGCACTTGAGATCCCAGAGCGTACCGCCCGCCACATAATCGCCGTCCCCCGCTTCCAACTTATCCGTCATACCGCCGTGCAGCGTGAAGCCGCTGACGATGTCGCTTCCCTGCCCACTGAAAAACGATGCCGAGCGCGCCGCCATAAGACGGATGTCCGCGACGGTTCTCTCGTCGGGATCGATGCCGTCCACTGGCTTGAAATCCTGTTTTCCGCGGCGATAGGCAACATCGTACCCCGAAAGCCTGCACGCGAAGCGAATGCCCTCTTCATCCAAAAGGGCGTCGCCATCCTTGCGTCGAAGGGAGTCCACCATTTCCAAAGCCTTTGCGTGCTCGCCCCGCCCGATCAGGCGGGCCCCCTTCAAGGATACCTCGAAGGCCTCTTCAGCCGACGCGCCAAGCATCATGCGCGTCAGATAATCGACGGCGAGCCCGACAATCGAAGGAGAGATGCTGAAAGCACCGACCACGCACATGCCGTCGTCGAACGACTGCTCATGGAACTCTTCCAGCTTCACGTACCCGCCGCGCGGCTGCTTGGCCTCTTTGGCGATTCGGCTTATCGACGACATGGGGACCCCTCTATCCGCATCTCAAAAAGAATGGCTGTACCGTTGTTGATTATAAAAGATCCGAAAACATATTCGCCCTTGAAGAGGCGATGTTCGTTCAAGCTTTCGAGCGGGAAAACTACACGGAAGGAACACCTACGACCCTTTTCCCTCAGCCTTTCGATCCTTGGATCCTTTTGATCTCCTTCTCGAAGTCGTTCTCGTAAGTGCGATCTTGGATCTTGCGGAATTCGGCAAATTCACGCAGCGCCTTTTCATCGGCCTGCCTCTTCGTCCGCTCTCCTTTATGGAGAAGCACTTCGCGCCGATTGTAGCTCAGAAACTGGTCGAGCGCCCGTTCGCAATCCTCCATGCTCGTCAGAACCTGATCCTTCGCACGCAGCTCCGCGTCGTCCAAGAACATGGCGACGAGACGGTTCAAAGTTTCCATCTCATCGTACGTCAGATAGTTTTTCGCCACCGTGACATCCGACGAATGGATAGGCCCCTCGGGCGCGCCTTTCCATGAAGTCAAGCCCATGCTCGGCTTGCCGGCATCCGAGCGCTCCGCGATTATCTCGGCGGCGGTGTGGCCGGTTATCGCGTAATGCAGCTTGTTCTGCACCGTCGCGTAGAACCTGCGCGCCGTCTCGCTGTTTTTGTCGTAGTCGAAGCTGCACTCTTGGAAGATGTCCGTGATCTTTTGGTAGACGCGCCGCTCGCTTGCGCGGATATCCCGAATCCGCACGATAAGCTCATCGAAGTAATCCTTGCCGAACGGCGCTCCGTTCTTGAGCATATCGTCGTTCAGGACATAGCCCTTCACGATATATTCTTTGAGCGTGGCCGTGGCCCATTGGCGAAAGCGCGTCGCTTTCAGGGAGTTCACGCGATAGCCCACCGCGATGATCGCATCGAGATTATAGAGGTTGCTGGGCTTTTTATTAAATTCAGAAATCCTGAATTTAATCACCGAATCGCTTTCGGCAAGCTCGCCTTCGGCAAAGATATTCTTCAGGTGCATGCTCACGTTGGATGCGGTCGTTCCGAACAACTCCCCCATCTCCCTTTGGGTGAGCCACATCGTGTCGTTCATATAGCGGACCGACACGGGCACGTTCGCCCCATCGGCTTGGTAGAGAACGATCTCGGCTCGCAGCGGCTGTTCACCGCCATCATTCAAAACCCCAACCGCCACGTCTTCCCCCTTACTCCAAGCCGGCCATCAAGGGCTTTCTCCCGCAGAAACCGCCCGCAAAAGATTATAGAGGAGTGCGACGGAAAACGAGAGAGGGGAACGCCCCGCGAATGGACCCCTTGCGCGAGAACCGCCAGTCGCCAGTCGGACGCGCGCGGCTCTTCCCCGCATGCTTGAAGCACCCCGAACGTTTCAGTTCCGTGGCACAAGCAACAGTTCCGCGCCCAACGGGAACCGCCCTCCCGCTTCGGTAACGTACAATTTTTTGCGCACTTTGACAGCAGGATAGCGTCCAGATAGGAAGGAGGGCACGGCCCGCCCCGGTATGATTCGAGTTGTCGAGACAAGAAGCATATTGGAGGAGAGCCATGCCCGA